>JAOPVF010000095.1 GCA_025963195.1 Mycobacterium sp.
GCCCAACTCCACGACTTGACCGACGAGGAACGCAGCGCCTGGTTCGTCGCCAACGACAACTACTTCGTCTGAGCGCCCTCGGTTACTGAACTAAGCGCCATCGAGCGGGACGAACTGCCACCCGGCCTCCTGCAGCGCAGGGATGGCGGCACTGATCCCGGCGGCGGTGCCCGACCCGGGGTGGTTCATGTGGGCCAGCACGATCGAGCCCGGCGCCGCTGCGGTGATCGCGGCGCCCACCGCAGCTGCCGGGGAGGTCGCGCCGTTGTCGGCGTTGACGGAGAACCCGACGGGCGTCAGGCCGAGGTCGTGGACGATCTGCACGGCAACCTCGTCGTAGTGCGCGGTGCCGGTGCGGAAGTAGATCGGCGGCGTGCCGGTCAGCGCCGTGAGCCGGGTCTGGTTGGTCCAGACTTCGTCGACCGCCTCGCTCGCGGACTTCGTTCCGGCGATGCCATAGGCCGAGCGTCCAGTCACCGACAGTGGAACGTGCCGCGTGCCGTGGTTCCCAATCGCGAACAGTGGATTCGCGGCGAGTTGCTCGGTCCGGCCGGGGTTGGCGTCGATCCAATTCGAACACACGAACAGCAGAGCCGGAACGGCGTTGCGTTCCAGTGTGTTCAGCAACGAGTCGTCGCACGCCCGATCGCACGCGTCGAAGGTCAGCGCCAGTTGACGTCCCGACGGGTTGAACGTCGTCATGATCCCGGGCAACGACATACCCCACTGGGTGGGCTGGCGGTCGGCGTCGCGCGCGACCACCGCACTGGGATCGACGCCCGCCGCGGCCAACGCGGTCGGGATGCGGATACCAGCGCCCAGCGCGGCAGCCCCACCCGTCAGCGCCGCCAAGAACATCCGCCGAGTGGGCATGCGCGCACGCTAGGCGCGCAGCCTGAGCCTTGAATGCGAGCGAGGTGGCAACTGCCTGGGTCATGTCTTCGGTAGGCGCGCCGCGAGATATGGCGCCGTGCGGCTCTCAGCTACCCTGGCCACCTCGGCCGGAGTTCCTGCCGCCACGACCAGACCGCCGGCATCGCCCGCCGCCGGACCGAGGTCGATGACCCAGTCCGTGCCTGCCACGAGCCGCATGTCGTGCTCGGCGACCACGACGGTGTTGCCTGCGTCGACGAGGCGGTGCAGCTGACGATCCAGCAGATCGACGTCGGCGGGATGCAGTCCGGTGGTGGGCTCGTCGAGGACGTACATGGTGTGCCCACGTCGGGGCCGCTGCAATTCGGACGCCAGCTTGATCCGCTGGGCCTCGCCACCGGAGAGCTCGGTCGCGGGCTGCCCGAGGCGCAGATACCCGAGCCCGACTTCCTGCAGCGTGGTCAGACTCCGCGCCGCGCCCGCGACGTCGGCGAGGAACTCCGACGCCTCGTCGACCGTCATCGCGAGCACGTCGGCGATGGTGCGATCGCGGTAGCGCACCGTGAGGGTGTCGTCGTTGTAGCGGGCGCCGTGGCACGTCGGGCAGCTGCCGTAGGTCCCGGGAAGGAACAGCAGCTCGACGGATACGAAGCCTTCGCCCTGGCAGGTCGGGCAGCGGCCGTCGGCGACGTTGAAGGAGAACCGGCCTGCGGTCCAACCCTTGCGCTGCGCGGCCGTGGTCGCGGCGAAGACCCGCCGGACTGCGTCGAACAGCCCGGTGTAGGTCGCCAGCGTCGAGCGCGGCGTCCTGCCGATCGGGCGCTGATCGACGGCGACCAGCCGGTTGATCTGCTCGACGCCGTCTGCCGTCACGCCGATGCTCGCGTCGTGATCGATGTCGACGATCTCGGCGTCGCCGTCATCGCCGTCGGCCTCCGCGTCGATTGCGCCGCCGCCCAACTGGCGCGTGACGACGTCGCCGAGCACCTTGTAGACCAGGGTCGACTTGCCCGAGCCGGAGACCCCCGTGACCGCCGTGTACACGCCGAGCGGAATGTCGACGTCCAGATCGCGCAGGTTGTGAAAGCAGATGCCCCGCAACGCCAAGACGCCCGACGGGCGGCGCAGTGAGCGGGAGGCGGGCGCCTGGTCGCCGAACAGGTAGTCGCGGGTGATCGACGCGGCGACGTCGGCCAGGCCGGCCACCGGCCCGCTGTAGAGCACCTCGCCACCGAGCTCGCCTGCGCCGGGCCCGACGTCGACGACCCAATCCGCGCGGCGCACCACGTCCATGTCGTGCTCGACGACGAACAACGAGTTACCCGCCCGCCGGAGCCGGTCGAGCACGTCGAGCAACGGCTCGGCGTCAGCCGGGTGCAGACCCGCCGACGGCTCGTCGAGAACGTAGAGGACGCCGAACAGACCCGCGCGCAGCTGGGTCGCCAGCCGCAGGCGCTGCAGCTCGCCTGGCGACACCGTGGGAGTGCGACGGCTCAGGGTCAGGTAGCCGAGCCCCAGGTCGATGAGGACCTGGATGCGGGCGGCAAGGTCCGCGGTGATCATCGTCGCGACTTCGGTCAACTCGCCCGACTCGGTGGACTCGTATGCGGCTTCGAAGTCGGTACGGGTTGCCGCGGGCCGAAGCGCGTCGGCGAGGTCGGTCAGCGGCATCGCCACGTACTCGGCGATGTTGCGGCCGGCGAACGTGACGGCGAGCGCCTCGGGGCGCAGCCCGGAGCCGTGGCAGACCGGGCAGTCCACGCTGTCGACGAACTTCAGCACCCGCCTGCGCATCATCGCGCTCTGCGAGTTGGCCAGCGTGTGCCGAACGTGCCGCTCCGCACTGGAGAAGGTGCCGTTGTAGTAGTAGTCGGCGGTGACCGGGTGCTGGCTCGGGTCGATCTCGACGGTCGGCTGCTCGTCGGTGAACAGGATCCAATTGCGTTGCCGCTTCGGGAGTTTGCGCCAAGGCTTGTCGACGTCGTAGCCGAGCGTGATGAGGATGTCGCGCAGGTTCTGCCCCTGCCAGGCACCCGGCCACGCGGCGACGGCGCCCTCGCGGATGGTCAGCGACGAGTCAGGAACGAGCGTCTCCTCGGTGACCCGGTGAATCCGGCCAAGGCCGTGACACTCGGGGCAGGCGCCAACGGCGGTGTTCGGAGAGAACGCGTCGGAGTCCAGTCGCTCGGTGAAGCCGCGCGGGAACGTGCCTGCGCGGGAGAAGAGCATCCGCAACAGGTTGGACAGCGTCGTGACCGTGCCGACGGATGACCGCGACGACGCCGACCCTCGCCGCTGCTGGAGCGCCACGGCGGGCGGCAACCCGGTGATGTCGTCCACCTTGGGCGCACCGGTTGGCAGCAGCAGCCTGCGGGCGTAGGGGGCGACGGACTCGAAGTAGCGGCGCTGCGCCTCGGCGTAGATCGTCCCGAAGGCCAATGACGACTTGCCCGACCCCGAGATCCCGGTGAACGCGACCAGTGCGTCGCGCGGGGCAGCGACGTCGACCCCGCGTAGGTTGTGCACCCGGGTGCCGAATACGCGGACGTAGGGGTCGACGTCGTCGGCGCGGGGCGGTAGCACCACCTCATTGTGCGCGGTCGGGGCGAGCGGTCGTCGGGTCGCTCGACCACGTTTGCTCGACTCGGATCGGTTGGAAACCGGATCAACAGTACCGAAATCGGCAGGCGGGAGGGTCCCGCGCGGGCCGTCATGCCGAGACACGCCGCTTCGTCAGGGGACACGCCCGGCGGAGATGCGTAGCCGTAACCCCTTGCCCTAGACTGCCCTTCGACCAGATAGGAGTCTTAGGGTGCGGGCTTACGCAGCGCCCAGCACCCAGGCTTTGCGGGGCTGGCAGCGTCGGGCAATGGTGAAGTACCTGACGAGCGCCCCTCGGGATTTTCTTGCGGTGGCGACGCCAGGAGCGGGCAAGACCACGTTTGCGCTGCGCGTTGCCGGCGAGCTGCTCGCCGACGGCACCGTGGAGCGGATCACCATCGTCGTGCCCACCGAGCACCTCAAGACGCAGTGGGCGCAGGCCGCGGCGGCCGTCGGCATGTCGCTCGATCCGAAGTTCAGCAACTCCTCTGCGCAGAACTCCGACGAGTACCACGGCGTCGTCGTCACCTATGCCCAGGTGGCCAGCCATCCAGGCAGGCACCGGGTGCGCACCGAGAACCGCAAGACGCTCGTCGTGTTCGACGAGATCCACCACGGCGGCGACGCCAAGAGTTGGGGTGACGCGATCCGCGAGGCGTTCGACGACGCCACCCGCCGACTCTCGCTGACCGGCACGCCGTTTCGCAGCGACGACAGCGCGATCCCGTTCATCACCTACGAGCGTGGGCCCGACGGCCTTGAGCGTTCGCAGGCCGACCACACCTACGGCTACGCCGATGCGCTCGCCGACGGGGTGGTGCGCCCCGTCGTCTTCCTGGCCTACTCGGGCGAGGCGCGGTGGCGGGACAGCGCAGGCGAGGAACACGCGGCACGCCTCGGCGAACCACTGAACGCCGAACAGACCGCCAGAGCCTGGCGGACCACGCTGGACCCCACCGGCGACTGGATGCCCGCGGTGATCGCCGCGGCCGACACCCGGCTCACGCAGAAGCGCCAGCACGTGCCCGACGCCGGCGGCATGATCATCGCCTCCGACCAGACCGCGGCCCGCGCATACGCGGGACTGCTGACCACGATCACGGGCGAAGCACCCACCATCGTGCTTTCCGACGATCCGGGCTCGTCCGACCGCATCACGGCGTTCTCCCGAGGCACCAGCCGCTGGCTGGTCGCGGTGCGCATGGTGTCCGAAGGCGTCGACGTGCCACGCCTCGCCGTCGGGGTATATGCCACCAGCGCGTCAACTCCGCTGTTCTTCGCGCAGGCGATCGGCCGTTACGTGCGATCGCGGCAGCCCGGTGAGACGGCGAGCATCTTCCTGCCGTCGGTGCCGTCGCTGCTGCAGTTGGCCAGCGAGATGGAAGCGCAGCGCAACCACGTGTTGGGCAAGCCGCATCGCGAGTCGCAGGGTGACGAGTTCGAAGAATATGAAGAGAAGCAGAAGTCCGAGCCCAGCGAGATGGACAACGGGTTCGAGATGTTGGGCGCGGACGCCGAACTGGATCAGGTGATCTTCGACGGCTCGTCGTTCGGCACGGCCACCCCCGCGGGCAGTGACGAGGAGGCCGACTACCTCGGCATCCCCGGTCTGCTGGATGCAGCGCAGATGCGAGATCTGTTGCGGCGCAGGCAGGAAGAACAACTGGACCGCCGGACTGCGGCTGGCGGAACGGTGCCGGTGGTGTCCACCACGCACGGCCAGCTGCGCGACTTGCGGCGTGAGCTCAACGCACTGGTCACCCTGGCCCACCACCGCACCGGCAAGCCGCACGGCTGGATCCACAACGAACTCCGCCGACTCTGCGGCGGGCCGGTTCTGGCGGCGGCGAACTCCGAACAGATCTCGGCGCGCATCGAGGCGGTCCGGTCGCTGAAGACCTAGCGCGCGAACCATGGCAGACGTCGCGTTGCGTCCCGCTAAGCGTTACAGCCCCAATAACTCCGGCAGATCTGCGACCGACTCGATGACGTGGTTGGGCTGCATCGCGTATTCGTCTGCGGCCCAACGATCCAACGTGTCCTGCCGGAACTTGCCCGTGCGGACCAGCACGCCGGTCATGCCGACCACCTGCGCGGCAAGCACGTCGTTGTTGAGGTCGTCGCCGACCATGTACATCTCGTCGGGGTCGACGCCCAACCGTCCCGCCGAGGCAAGGAACCCCTCCGGCGCCGGCTTGCCGACGGCAGTGGCCTTGCGGCCCGACGTCTCCTCCATGCCGATCAGGTACATGCCGGTATCGATCCGCAGCCCCTCGGTGGTGTTCCACGACGTGCTGCGGTGCATCGCGACGACGGGCACGCCCTGGGCCATCCAGTCGTAGACCCGGCTGAGCGTGACGTGGTCGTACTCCGGGCCCGCACCCCCGAGCAGGACGACGTCGGGAGTCTCGGGCACCGCGTTGCGGACCTCGCTGGCGTAGACCAGATCGATGCCCGGCATGTCCTCGCCGATCTGCCCACTGTTGACCAGGAAACATCGTGCGTCCGGATAGCGGTCGCGAACGTAGTCGGCGGTCAGCACGGCGGCGGTGATCACCTCGTCGGCGGCGACGTCCATGCCCGCATCGGTGAGCAGCCCCGCGATCTGGCTGCGGGTGCGCGTCGTGGTGTTGGTGAGATACGTCCGCGCGATCTGGTTGTCCGCCAGCACCCGCAAAGCCTCCGCGGCGCCGGGGATGGCTTGCCACGAGGTCACCAAGACGCCATCGATGTCGAACAGCACTCCACCGATAGCCATGCAGCCGACAGTAAACGGCCCATGTCTGCGCGCAACTCGGGCCCGCTAAGAGTGAGCCTGCTCTCGAGCCCAGTCGGAGTTGGCTACCCACGGTGACGCCGCCGCGGCGACCGACCACGCAAGTTCCGCGGGTACGTCGAGCACGCGGTAACCCTTGACCCCTGCGGGCGTGGCCGCGATCAGCGTGGCGACCCCGTCGCGGCGCTGAAACAGCGTTTGGCGTGCGGTCCAGCCGATGATGCCCGCGGCTTCCAGGCAGTCGCGGCGCCGGTCCAGGCTGCCTGACCTGGCCACCAACCAACCGTCGCCGACGCGGTGGCCCAACGCGCGGGACCGGTCGGCGGCCAGGAACACCCCTGCGGCGATGACGACACCGCACAGCACCCACGCCCACACGGGCACCGTGGCGACGAACGCCGTCGCCGCCAATCCGATGGCGAGCAGCACCGGAGGCGTCAGCGCCCGCGTCCACCGCCTTCGGGTGGCGGCCGGACCATGGTGGCGCAAGTCACCCGTCACCGCCTCCCGCCGTCCGATCAGGTCGGTCAGCACGGCTTCGGCGGTGGCGGCCGGGCACGGCGGCAATAGCAGCGACGCCTCGCCCGACCCGTCCACGCCGGTCATCACGGCATCCAGCCGCGCACCGCCGAACGCCCGCACCAGCAGGGGTTGGCGGATCGTGCCGCCGCGCAGCCGGCGCATGTCGAAGGTGTGCTCGCGCACCCGGAGCAGGCCGTGCTGCAGGTGCAGCACCCCGGCGCCCTTCTCGTCGCGCCGGGACAGCACCAGGTTGCCGAACGTGACCAGGGACCGAACAACGGAGAGCAACACCCCGAGGACCAGCACGACGAGCACCGCCACGATCACGGTCGCAACGACGCCGAAGCGCTCGGCGGCATCGAGCCCCTGCCGTGCCAGCGGCGAATCCTCCAGCGCAGCAACGGCACCCGTTGGATAGATCACGCCGACGGCGGCGGCGATCGTGGCGAGTCCGGTGAAGCTCAACGGGCTGTACCGCAGCCACGACGGTTGCCACCGCGCCAGCACCCGCTCCTGGGGGCTCACCACGTCACCGGCCTCGAGTGAGTCGGCGATCAGGAGCGCGCGCAGCGCGGGCACCTCGTCGGAACGGACGGCGTCGAGTGCGAACACTGCGTCACCCTTGGCCTCCTGACCGGTGCTGACCTTCACGACGGTCAACCCGAGTAGCCGGTGCAGCAACCGCGCATCGGTCGATACCGACCGAATCCTGTTGCGCGGCACCGACAACACCGAGCGTTGCAGCACGCCTTCGCGTCGCTGGATCTGTTCGGCGTCGATGCGGTAGGTGGTGGTGAACCAGCGCGCGACGCCGAACACGATCATCAGCACCAGCACCGCGATCGACCACATCGCGTTGCCCGTCGCCGACCCCAGCACCACCGCGCCGATCAGCAGCGGAACCTGCCGCAACACCTCGTGCACCGGATGGACCAGCAGCATCAGCGGGCTCAGCCTGCGCCACGGCACGCGAGCCGTCACGTTGCGTCCCGCTCGCCGATCGCGGCGATGTCGGTCAGTTGCGCGGCGATCCGGTCGGCCACATCGGAGTCCAGCGCGACGATCCGTACCGCTCCCGCCGACGACGCCGTGGTCACCGTGACGTCGGCAAGACCGAACAGCCGCGCGAGCGGGCCCCTGTGGGTGTCGACCGTCTGCACCCGCGAGATGGGCGCGATGCGACGCTCCTGCACCAACCAGCCCGACCGGGTGTAGACGGCCTGCGCGCCGACCTCCCAGCGGTGAACGCGGTACCGCCACAGCGGCGCCACCACCACGAACGTCACGACACCGACCACGGTCATCGCGGCTGCGAGGGCATGGAGCCAGCCCAGTCGGGCGTCGAGCACGAACCACACCACCTGCGCCACCGCGAGCACCACCCACGGGATGGCCGCGCCGATGGCCCAAACCAGCGGCGCCTTGCGGCTTGGCGGATTCGCAGGATCGACGAGTGTCACCATCCGTCTGAGTATGGTCTTGCTCATGAACGCCAACAGCAAGTGGACCGCTGCCGACGTGCCCGATCAGGCGGGCCGGGTCGCCATCGTCACCGGTTCCAACACCGGCCTTGGCTATGACACCGCCCTGATACTCGCCAGCCGGGGCGCGCGCGTCGTGCTCGCGGTCCGCGACACCGACAAGGGCAATGCCGCCGCCGCCCGCATCGTGGGTGCCCACCCGGGCGCCGACGTTGCGGTCCAGCCGCTGGATCTCGGTTCGCTGCAGTCGATCCGGACGTCGGCCGAGGAGTTGAAGGCGGCCTACCCCCGGATCGATCTGCTGATCAACAACGCCGGCGTGATGTACCCATCGCCGAGGCAGACCACCAAGGACGGCTTCGAGCTGCAGTTCGGCACCAACCACCTCGGCCACTTCGCGCTGACGGGGCTGCTGCTGGAGAACCTGCTGCCGGTCGAGGGTTCCCGCGTCGTGACGGTCAGCAGCGTCGGCCATCGCCTGCTCGCCAAGATCCACTTCGACGACCTGCAGTTCGAACGCGGCTACAACCGGGTCGCGGCCTACGGCCAGTCGAAGCTGGCGAATCTGATGTTCACCTACGAGCTTCAGCGTCGACTCGGCGGGCACAACGAATCCACGATCGCCTTGGCGGCACATCCCGGTTTCTCCGACACCGAGTTGATGCGCCACCTCCCTGGTTTCCTGAAGCCCCTCACCCCTTTTGTCGCGCAGAACCCGGCGATGGGCGCGCTGCCGACGCTGCGGGCGGGCACGGATCCGACGGCGCACGGCGCCGACTACTACGGACCCGACGGCATCGGTGAATCGCGCGGGCACCCGAAGGTCGTGAAGTCGAGCGCGCAGTCGCACGACCAGGACGTCCAAGGCCGGTTGTGGAGCGTCTCCGAGGAGCTCACCGGCGTCACGTACCCGGTGTAGTCATGCGATCCGTCGAAGAGCACCAGCGCGTAGTCGCTGGGCTGATCACTCCCCGCCCTGCCGTCACCGTTGGCATCGGTGACGCACTCGGACTCGTCCTTGCCGAAAACGTCGTTGCGCCTTTGTCGCTGCCGGGTTTCGACAATTCCGCCATGGACGGCTACGCCGTCGTCGCTGAGGACATCGCCGACGCATCGGACGCCCACCCAGTGAAACTGCCGGTGGCCGAGGACATTCCGGCAGGACGGACCGACGCACTCGTGCTGGAACCGGGAACCGCGCACCGGATCATGACGGGTGCGCCACTTCCGGCAGGGGCGACGGCGGTGATCCCGGTCGAAGCCACCGACGGCGCCACCGACGTCGTCACGATTCGGGCCAGCGCACAACCCGGCCAGCACCTCCGCCGCGCGGGCGAGGACGTCACCGAGGGCACCACCGTGCTGCTTGCGGGGCAGGTGCTCACCCCGGCCGCGCTCGGACTGGCCGCGGCGCTCGGCCTCGGCGAGCTGAATGTCGTTCCGCGACAACGGGTTCTGGTCATGTCGACCGGTTCGGAACTGGTGGCCCCCGGCACGCCGCTTCTGCCGGGCCAGATCTATGAGTCCAACGCCGTGATGCTGTCCGCGGCCGTGCGCGACGCAGGTGGCGAGGTCACCACCGTCGCGATGACGTCCGACGACGTCGACACGTTTCGCGCCACGCTGCAGCAGCATGCGGCGCACGCCGACCTGATCATCACCACGGGAGGCGTCAGCGCAGGAGCGTACGAGGTGGTGAAGGACTCACTCGGCGAGGAGGTCGAGTTCGTCAAGGTCGCCATGCAGCCAGGGATGCCGCAGGGTGCGGGGCAGGTGGCCGGCACGTCGATCATCACGCTGCCGGGCAATCCCGTCAGCGCCCTGGTGTCCTTCGAGGTGTTCATCCGCGCCCCATTGCGCGCGGTGATGGGTCTGCCCCACCCGGAACGCACGCGAATCACCGCCGAGCTGACCGAATCGCTGACCTCGCCGGGCGGCAAGCGACAATTCCGGCGCGGTGTACTCGACGCCCAAGGCCGCACCGTCACCAGCTACGGTCCCCCTGCATCACACCACCTGCGGTGGCTGGCTTCGGCGAACTGCCTGCTCGAGATCGGCGAAGACGTCGTCGAACTGGCGGCGGGTTCGCCGGTCCGCGTCTGGGACCTGCGGTAGCCACCACGATCGGGCACGCAAATACGTAGAATCGAGGCGCCATGGCAAGACCCGCGCGACCACCCGCCGATGACAACCAATCCGAGATCGCACGACTGGTCGACCTCGTACAGTCGACCGTTCCGCCGGTGCACCGCGCCGGCCTCCCGTTCATCGCGGGCGGGCTGGGCCTCGCCGCCGCGGGCCGCCGCCACCGATGGGTACGGACCACCGGCCTGACCGCTGCCGCCGCGTGCGCGCTGTTCTTCCGTCACCCGCCGCGTGTCCCGCCGACGCGACCGGGACTGGTGGTCGCACCTGCCGACGGACGCGTCACCCTGATCGACCAGGCCACCCCACCGGCCGAGCTCAACCTGCCCGCCGTCCCGATGACCAGGATCAGCATCTTCCTGTCGATCTTCGACGCGCACGTCCAGCGCGCGCCGATCGGCGGCGAGGTGGTGACCGTGAAGTACCGGCCCGGCCAGTTCCAATCGGCTGACAAGGCCACGGCCAGTGCCGAGAACGAGTGCAACAGCGTGTGGATTCGCACGCCGGACGGTGTCGACGTGGTCGCAGTGCAGATCGCCGGGTTGCTGGCCCGCCGGATCGTCTGCTCGGCGCACGCCGGCGACACACTCGCACTCGGTGACACGTACGGCCTGATCCGGTTCGGGTCGCGCCTGGACACCTACCTTCCTGCCGACGCGAAGGTGCTCGTCGAGATCGGTCAGCGTGCCATCGGCGGCGAGACGCCACTGGCGGAGCTGGCGTGAGTCCCAGCCCCCGAAAACGCCCGCGCGGGCTTCGGATCCTGCCCAGCGCGACGACGGTGCTGGCGATCTGTGCCGGATTGACGTCGATCAAGTTCGCGCTCGACGAGAAGCCGTGGATCTCACTGGCGTTGATCGGCGCGGCCGCCGTCCTCGACGGTATCGACGGCGGCATTGCCCGCGCGCTGAATGCCGAGTCCCGCATGGGCGCCGAGATCGACTCGCTCGCCGACGCCGTCAACTTCGGCGTGGCGCCCGCGCTGGTGATCTACGTGACGATGCTGCAGCACTCGCAGGTCGGCTGGATCTTCGTGCTGTTGTATGCGGTGTGCGTCGTGCTGCGGCTGGCCCGCTTCAACGCGCTTCTCGACGACGACACCCGACCTGCCTACACCCGGGAGTTCTTCACGGGCATGCCTGCGCCCTGCGGCGCCGTCGGCGCGATCGGCCCGCTGGTCGCGATGATGCAGTTCGGCCACGGGTGGTGGACCGAGCCGTGGTTCGTCTGCCTGTGGCTGGCGGCGAATGCCGCGCTGCTCGTCAGCCGGGTGCCCACCCTTGCGCTGAAGGCGATCTCGGTGCCGCCCAACGCCGCACCCATCCTGTT
This sequence comes from Mycobacterium sp., assembly GCA_025963195.1. Taxonomy (GTDB): domain Bacteria; phylum Actinomycetota; class Actinomycetes; order Mycobacteriales; family Mycobacteriaceae; genus Mycobacterium. Next base: position 11,728 of record JAOPVF010000095.1, read on the forward strand.
GATCCTCGTCGCGGCGGCCGCCGCCGGACTCCTGCTGTTCCCGTACATCCTGATGCTGCTGATCATCGCCGGGTACCTGTGCATCATCCCGTTCACCATTCGCAGCCAGCGTTGGGTGGCCGCCCGTCCGGAGGCGTGGGACGTCGAACCGCGTCAGCGGCGTGCCGTCCGCCGCGAGGCGCGACGCGCCGCGCCCAATCGCCGTTCGATGGCGCGGCTGGGCCTGCGTAGACCGGGCTCCGGGCAGTGACGATCGGTCGAGAACAAGACGAGACGCCGCTGACCCATCTCAGGTTGACGGCGCGGCTCAACACATCGGCCATGGACTCACGCCGCGGCGTGGTCCGACTTCACGGGGAAGTTCTTGGTGCGCTGGGCATTCGAGAGTGGGATGCGATATCCCTCACGGGTGCGCGCACGACGGCCGCGGTAGCAGGCCTCGTCGTCACACCGGGCGTGCCACCGGGCACGATCCTGCTCGACGACGTCACGTTGTCCAATGCCGGCCTGCGGGAGAACTCCACCGTGATCGTGGCGCCGGTGACGGTGCACGGCGCGACGTCGGTGACGCTGTCCGGGTCGAAGCTCGCCACCCGGTCGGTGTCCTCGGCGACGTTGCGACTTGCGCTGCTGGGCAAGGTGATGACGGTGGGCGACACCGTGTCGCTGCTGCCACGCGACCTCGGCCCTGGCACGTCGACGTCCGACGCCACCACGGCGCTGGCGTCGTCGGTCGGCATCACCTGGACGTCGGAACTTCTCACCGTCACCGGCGTCGACCCCGTCGGCCCGGTGAGCGTGCAGCCGAATTCATTGGTCAGCTGGGGCGACGGAGCAGAGCTTGCGGCGCAGTCCGTCACCGCCCAACAAACCTTCATCACGCCCAGCCTGACGCCGGCCAGCTCGCCCATCCCGGTCGACGACCTCAGGGGCGCGCACAACCAGGCAGCCCGGCTGACCGAGTGGCTCAAGCTGGCGCTCGATGAACCGGCACTTCTCGAAACTCTCGGCGCCAAGCCCAATCTCGGTGTCCTGGTGTCAGGGCCCGCTGGGGTCGGCAAGGCCACCCTGGTACGCGCGGTATGTGCGCAACGGCGCCTGTTGGAGTTGGACGGCCCAGAGGTCGGAGCGCTGCTCGCCGAGGATCGCCTGGCATCGGTGACGTCGGCGGTCGCGACGGTCCGCAACGGCGGCGGGGTGCTTCTCGTCACCGATGTCGACGCGCTGTTGCCCGATACCCATGACCGACAACCCGAGCCGGTCGCAACCTTGATCCTGGCCGAACTCCGTTCGGCGGTGGCCACTTCGGGGGTGGCGTTCATCGCGACCTCGGCGGTGCCGGACGCCGTGGACGCGCGGCTGCGGACACCCGATCTGTGTGACCGCGAGCTGCGGCTGAGCCTTCCCGACGGCGCCACCCGCAAGGCGTTGCTGGAGGTGCTGCTGCGCGGGGTGCCCGCCGAATCGCTTGCGCTCGACGAGATCGGGGAACGGACACCGGGTTTCGTGGTCGCCGATCTGGCCGCACTGGTGCGGGAAGCGGCACTGCGGGCCGCCGCGCGCGCGAGCGCCGATGGAAAACCGCCCGCGTTGACACAGGACGACTTCGTCGGCGCCCTCTCGGTGATCCGCCCGCTTTCCCGGTCGGCCACCGAGGAGGTCGCCGTCGGGGCGATCACCCTCGACGACGTCGGCGACATGGTCGAGACCAAGCAGGCGCTGACCGAGGCGGTGTTGTGGCCGCTGCAGCATCCCGACACGTTCGCCCGGCTCGGCGTGGACCCGCCGCGCGGAGTGCTGCTGTACGGACCGCCGGGCTGCGGCAAGACGTTCGTGGTTCGCGCACTCGCCAGCAGCGGACGGTTGTCCGTGCACTCGGTGAAGGGCGCCGAGTTGATGGACAAGTGGCTCGGCGCCTCGGAGAAGGCCGTCCGCGACCTGTTCAGGCGGGCAAGGGATTCCGCGCCGTCTCTGGTGTTCCTCGACGAAGTCGACGCCCTGGCGCCGAGGCGTGGGCAGAGCGTCGACTCCGGGGCCACCGACCGGGTGGTCGCCGCACTGCTCACCGAGCTCGACGGCATCGACCCGCTGCGCGACGTCGTGGTGCTCGGCGCCACGAACCGGCCCGATCTGATCGACCCCGCACTGCTGCGGCCCGGCCGGCTGGAGAAGCTGGTGTTCGTCGAACCGCCGGATGCCCAAGCACGCCGCGACATCCTGCGCGCCTCGGGCAAGTCGATCCCGTTGAGCCCGAAGGTGAACCTCGACGAGATCGCCGACGGGCTGGAGGGCTACAGCGCCGCCGACTGCGTGGCACTGCTGCGGGAGTCCGCGCTGACCGCGATGCGGCGGTCGATCGACACGGCCGACGTCACCGCCGCCGACGTCGAGAAGGCAAGGGCGACAGTGCGTCCGTCGCTGGATCCCATTCAGGTGGAGGCACTGCGGGCATTCGCGGCCGCGCGTTAAGGGGGCGGTATGACGAGCACGGTGGTGTCGCAGGACGGTTCGCGGATCGGTTATGAGTCGTCCGGTTCCGGGCCCGCCATGCTGCTGGTGCACGGCGGCACCGCGACACGGATGAGGTGGGCTCCCGTCCGGGACCAGCTCGCCCGGTACACCGTCCACGAGATGGACCGCCGCGGTCGCGGTGACAGCGTTGCCGAGGCCGGTCCATACAGCCTCGCCCGCGAGGCGGAGGACGTGGTCGCCGTCGCAGAGGCGCTCGGCGGGGACGTCTACGTCGTCGGCCACTCCTACGGCGCGCTGTGCGTCATCGAAGCCGCCCTCGTCACCTCGGCCTTCCGACGCATCGTGCTCTACGAGCCGCCGATGCCCTCACCCGGCGCGGACGTCATGCCGCCCGCGCTGCTGGCATCCATGAAGAGCACGAGCGACCCGGAAGCGATCCTGGAAACGTTCTATCTCAATGCATTACAGCTGACACAGACCGCTGTGGACGCCCTCAAGGGCACCGAGATCTGGCAGGCGAGAGTGACCGCCGCGCCGACCATCATCCGGGAGATCGACGTGATCAACGAGTTCCGGGCCACCGATCGACTGGCTGGTATCACCACGCCGGTGTGGATGCTCCTTGGTACCGAGAGCCCGACGTATCTGCGTGCCGCGACCGCGGCGATCGCCGCGCAGCTTCCCGACGCCCGCATCGTCGCGGTGCAGCGCCAGGCGCACCAGGCCATCGATCACGATCCCGACCAGTTCGTCCGGCTGGTGTTCGACTTCGATGCGGCTACGGGCGAGCCTCGAGCACCAAATTGAACGGTGTCTCGGTAGCGCGCCGGAAACGAGTGAAACCGCCTTCGTCGACCACGATTTCGCGAAGTCGCGCTTCGCCGGCCTGCGCGCCGAGCGCGGGACCGTTGCGCGCGAGTGAGACGGGCACGCAGATCTGGGTGGACGCGCCGTACATCACCCGACCGACCGCGTTGAGATTGTCCTCGACCCGGTCATTGGCGAACGGTTCCACGATCATCGCGGTGCCGTCGTCGCTCAGTGCCTGGCGCGCATGCCGTGAGACACCGACCGGATCAGCCATGTCGTGTAGGCAGTCGAAGAACGCGATGAGGTCGAAGCCCTTCTCGTCGTAGCCGACGGCATCGGCGACCTCGAAGCGTGCGTTGGACGCGCCTGCCGCCGCGGCCTTCTCAGCGGCGACGTCGATCGACGGGCCGTGGTAGTCGTACCCGACGAACTCGGAGTTGGGATAGGTCGTCGCCATCAAGATGGTGCTCGCGCCGTGCCCGCAGCCGACGTCGGCGACCTTCGCCCCGCCCTGCAACTTGTCCACTACGCCGTCGAGCGCCGGCAGCCAGGCGCCGATGAGATTGCTGTTGTAACCGGCGCGGAAGAACCGTTCGGTCCCGTCGAACAAACACGGATGGTGCTCACCCCACTCCATGCCGCCCCCGGACTTGAAGTTCTCCAGCGTGTGGCCAAGCGCGTGAAACGTCGCCTCGACGATGTTGTAGGCACCGGGCATGTCGACGGGACCGTTCGGGTCGGCCAGGCAGAGCGCTTGCTCCGGGCTCAGCGACCACTCGCCGGATGGCGCGTCGAACTGCACGTACCCTCCGGCGCCCTGGTTGCCCAGCCATTCGCGCACGTACCGCTGGTTGGTGCCGGTGCGCTTCGCCAGTTCATCCGCCGTGATCCCGCCCTTGGCCAGTTCGCGGTACAGACCGAGCCGATCCCCGACCAGGATCAACGTCGCGCTCATCGCAGCACCGAGATCGCCGACCGCCTTGCCGATGAAGTCATTCAACTTTCCCTCGTCGATCGTCATGCCGTTTCCTCCCGCCGGTTTGCTGTATGTCACCTGTGAGCGTGCACCCGGGTACGTCACGGCGTTGTCATTCCGCCAAACGCCCTTTCAAAAAGTGCGCTACGGCACGTAGCACATCACCGCTACAGTTGAAGCATGTCCAACGTCATCAGCCAGCGCGAGCTGCGCAACGACAGCGGCGCGATCATGCGACGGGTCGAAGAGGGTGAACGCTTCACCGTCACCCGCAACGGCGCACCGGTGGCAGATCTGGTGCCACACGTCACGCCGGCGTCCGAACGACCACGGTTCGTCGCCGTCGCCGACATCGCTGCCGGGTTGGGCCAGTTACCGCCCTGGGACGTCGAGCGGTTCACCCAGGACCTAGTCGACCTCGACGACGCGGTCGACGACAGCCTCAACGACCCGTGGTGACCAGCAGCCACGACCGTGCGCTGCTCGACACCTCCGTCGTCATCGAGTTCCCTGCCGACGTCGTGGCATCGCACGCCACCACCGCCGCCGCCAGCACGATCAGCCTGGCCGAGCTGGCGTATGGACTACACACCGGCGATCCTCTGATCGACGCGTCTCGGGAGCAGCGCTACCACTGGATTGTGGCGACATTCGACCCAGTTCCGTTCGACGCAGGCGCCGCACGTGTCTACGGCGCCCTGTGCGCGCAAGTCCGCGCCAGCGGGCGCGATCCGAAGCCGCGCCGGTTCGACTTGCTGATCGCCTCAGTGGCCGTCAGCCTCGGCGTCCCGCTCATCACCCGCAACCAAGCCGACTTTCGAGGCATACACGATGCCCTCGACGTGATCGCGGTCTGAGTCAGCCCCGTTCGGCCAGCGCTGCCAGCCTGTCCACGGATGCTTGCAGCCGATCGGCTGTGGTGGCCCGGGCGCGCACCAAGCGCTTCTCGTCGGTGAGCCGTGACCAGTCGTAGGTGTGGGTGACGCGGGTATGTGCGTCGTCCAGCGGCTGGAGCTCCCACCGCCACAGGTGGCCCGGTGGCGTCGCGCCCGGTTCCGACGGCCGCCACGCGATGAGCCGTCCCTCGTCGAACTCCTCGACGTGGTTGTCCCGTACGGCACCCATCGTCAGCGACATCGTGAACACCTCACCCACGGCCCGCACGCGCTGACCGGCGGGCGCTTCGGCGAGGTTGTCGTTGCCGTCCCAGCGCGGCTGCTGGGCCGGGTCGGCGATCAACTCGAAGATCACCTCTGCCGGGGCCGCGACGTCCCGGCTCACTCTGACGATCCTGCTCTCCTCGGACATGCCCACATTCAACCCGACCCATTGACACTCCGATGATGACATGTCACAGTAGGACTATCTAACTAGGCAACGTCAAGATCGGAGTCCGACATGACCACCATCGCTCATCCGTCGACGGTCATCCGCGCTGGCGACCGCGATCGGGAGAAGACCGCGAACCTCCTCGGCCAGGCGCTCTCGCAGGGCTACCTCGACATGTCCGAGTACGAACGCCGGGTACAAACCACGTTCGCCACCAACACCACCGCTGAACTGCGCGGACTCGTAAACGACCTGCCGCTGGCGTACCTGCGGCGCACCGACCCGCGCAGGCGCGCCGCCCGTCAGCGTGCCGCCCGGATGTCGGTCCGCCTGCACCTCGCCGGGTACCTGACGATGGTCGTCATCGTGCTGACGGTGTGGCTGGCCGTCGCCCTGTCTGCCGGCGCCTGGTACTTCTGGCCGATCTGGCCGATCCTCGGCGCCGGGATCGGCGTGCTCGGTCACGCGATCCCGATCAAACTCGCGATGCGGGCCTAGCGATCTTCGTCCACTGATTCACGGCGGCGCGGATGGTCGCTTCGGCGGGCACCGTGTCGGACGCCCATGCGACGTACCCGTCGGGGCGAATCAGGATGGCCGCGGGCAGGCTCGGGTCGCCGTGCACACCATTCGCCACCGCTGGCAGCTCGACGTCAGTGGAGGCGCGGGTGAGCAACACGAAGCGACCCGTGCGCAGCAGCTCGAAGAGTCGCTGCCCGCCACAGTCGACGTCGGGCATCCGCCGTCCGATGAGCTTGTGCGCGCCCTTCGGACGCGCGTAGTGGATCCCGATGCCGGTGAGCAGACCGCCCATGATCCGGCGCCCGATCGGAAGTCCGAGGATGACGGTGACGGCGACTCGGCGGAAGAGCCTGCGAAACGCGCTGGTTCCGAGC
>JAOPVF010000137.1 GCA_025963195.1 Mycobacterium sp.
GCGGTGTTGTGCCAGATGTGCTTCAACTCTTGGTATTCCGCGAGCCCCGTGGGGCCGAGCTCCCGGCCATTACCAGACTTCCCGAATCCGCCCCACTCCGCTGCTGCGGTGTAGTAGCCGAAGTCGTTCAGCCACACCGTGCCGTGCCGCAACGCGCGCACCACACGTTCGCCCCGCGCCGAGTCGGACGTACGAACGCCCGCCGCGAGACCGTACTCGGTGTCGTTGCCGAGGCTGATCGCCTCGGCTTCGTCGGTGAATCTCTCGACCGTGAGGATCGGGCCGAAGGTTTCCTCCCGCACGATCCGCATCGACCGGTCGCAGCCGTCGAAGATCGTCGGCAGGTAGAAGCTGCCCTTCTCCAGCGCCGGATCCTTGGGCCTGGCGCCGCCGGTCAGAAGTTTCGCGCCTTCTGAAATGGCGTCCGCGACATGGGCTTCCACCTTGGCGCGGTGCTGCTCGGAGACCAGCGGTCCGGTCTCGCTGGCGGGATCCATGCCGTCGCCGATGTGGATGCGTTCGGCGCGGCTGACCAGATCTGCGACGAAGTCGTCGGCGATCGACTCCTCGACGATGAGCCGCGTGCCCGCCGAGCACACCTGGCCGGAGTGCAGGAACACGCCGGTGAGTACCTGGTCGACCGAGGCGTCCCACGCATCTCCGGTGCCGATGTCGGCGAACACGATGTGGGGGTTCTTCCCGCCGAGTTCCACCGCGACCTTCGTCACGTGTTCGGCGGCGACCTTCGCGATGGTCCGTCCGGTGGCCAACCCTCCGGTGAACGAGATGAAGTCGACCTCGGGGTTGTCGGTCAAGGCTGCACCGAGCACCGCGCCGCTGCCCTGTACGAGGTTCACCACCCCGCCCGGTACGCCAGCCTCCTCCAGCAGATGGACGAAGGCGATGGTGGAAAGCGGCGTCACCTCGCTGGGTTTCGCGACCATCGTGCAGCCGGCACCGAGTGCCGGCGCGATCTTCCACGACATCTGCAGCAGCGGGTAGTTCCATGGGGCGATCAGCACGCAGACGCCGATTGGCTCGCGCACGATCCGGCTGATTACCGCGGGATCGCCGACGTCGACCAATCGATCGGAATCGATGCCCACCAACCGCGCGTAGTAGCGGAACACCGACGTCACGTCGTCGATGTCGATGCTGCTCTCCACCAGAGTCTTTCCGGTGTCTCGCGTCTCCAGCGACGCAAGGGCCTCTTTGTCCCGCTGCAGCAGGTCGGCGATCCGATCGAGCAGCGCGGCGCGATCCGCCGCCGAGGTGGCCGGCCAGGTGCCGTCGTCGAAGGTCGCCCGCGCGGCGCTGACCGCGGCGCAGGCATCATCTGGGGTGGCCTCGTCGACGACCGCTGCGATGCTGCCGTCCGCGGGGTTGACGACGTCTCTGGTCCCGCCATCGGAGGCATGACGCCACTCGCCTCCGATGTAGAGGTCTGGTTCACCGTTCATTCGATGTCACCTCGGTTTCGCCGATACGGGACAGTACCCACTCGTGGAACTCCGCGATGTGGTGTTCGACGGGAACGAGTACTCCGCCCTTGCGGTAGGCGCGCGATGACATTGCCGGTTGGGTGCGCTCGCAGGCGTCGAAGTCCTGCACGTTGACCCGATGGAACAACTCCACCGAATGCTCGACGTCGCGACCCTCGGCCACCACGTCCGGCGCATAGAGCCAGTCGCATTCGACGATCGTGCGGTCCACCGCCATCGGATACATCCGGTGGAAGATGATGTGGTCGGGTACCAGGTTGATGAACACCGTCGGCCGCACGGTCATGGCGTAGTACTTCTGATCCTGCTCGGGCAGCAGCCCTGGCAGGGTGTCGAACCCGGCGGAGCCGTCGACGGTGAAGCCTTCGATCTCCTTGCCGAACGCCGCGCCGTGACCGACGTAGTACTGCACCGCCATTCCCTTCGCGAACTCCGGAAGCACCTCGGTGAGCTCGGGGTGGATGGTCGCGCAGTGGTAGCACTCCATGAAGTTCTCGACGATCAGCTTCCAGTTCGCCTTCACGTCGTAGACGACACGACGCCCGACCTTGAGATCGTCGATCTGGTAGCGGTCGATGGCCGTCGGGTCGCCGAGCCGTTCCGTGACCGCGCCGATGACGTCCTCCTCGAACGACGGCGGGTCGTCAGCGAGGCACACCCAGGCGTAGCCGAGCCATTCGCGCACCGCAACCGGTATCAGCCCGTACGCAATGCGGTCGATGCTCTGTCCGTCGTCGTCCTTCAGGGTGGCGAGGTTCGGTGCGGCGACGAGCTTGCCGTCGAACCCGTAGGTCCAGGCGTGGTACGGGCACTTGAGGGTCCGGCGCACCTCACCCTCGTCTTCGGTGCATAGCTGCGCACCGCGGTGCCTGCAGACGTTGAGGAACGCGCGCAACGCGCCGTCGCGGCCGCGGATCACCAGCACGCTCTCGCGGCCCACCTGCACCTTCTTGAACGACCCGGGGTTGGGCAGGTCGGGGCTGCGGACCGCGCAGAACCACATCTTCTCAAGGATGTGTTCCTGTTCGAGGCCGAAATACTTTTCGTTGCAATAGTATTGGCCGCCCAGCGTAGGGATCAGCGAACCGGCGGGCGCCCCAGTGGCTTCCGTGGCGGCCACGGGGTCGAAGCCGGTCGACGTCGGAAAGTCGGTCGCGGTCATGAAGTCACCAGCCTCTGTGGGTCGAATAGGGCGATCGGATGTGCGGTGGTACCGGTGGTCGCGAGATCGGCGACGATCTCACCGACCACGGGGACGAACTTGAAGCCATGCCCCGAAAATCCACATGCCACGGTCACGTTGGCGTAGTTGGGGTGGCGTGTGATGACGAAGTGCTCGTCGCTGGTGTTGGAGTACATGCACGTTGCCGAGTGCACGCATTCACCCGTCAGCGCGGGCAGCAGCTCGGTCACCCGGTCACGCATGGCGGTTATCTCCTCGGGGTGCACGACCCGGTCGATCGTCTCCGGCGTGCACTCCTGGCCCTTCCGGAAGAACGCGACCTTGACGCCACCGTCGGGTCCGTCGATCGCAGGGAATCCGTAAATCTGCATGCCGTTGGCGTTTTCGTTGATGAAGATGGGCTGGTCTTCGAAGGGCGCAGTCCCGCCAACGGGGTCCAGCCAGTACAGCACCTGGCGCTCCACGGTGATCGGGATGCCCAACTCGGC
>JAOPVF010000179.1 GCA_025963195.1 Mycobacterium sp.
CCGCACCAACCGCCGACGAGGACCTGGCCACCAAACCGGCCGCGCAGCTCGCGTTCCGCGAGGCGTACTACTCCGGTTACGGCCCGGCTCGGATCGTCAGCCGCAGCTACCGGCGCAACTTGCAGCGGTATCGCGACCTGTACTACCGGCTCCACGCCGAGGTCGACGCGCCGATCGACCGGGTCCGCCGGGCGGTCACGGAAGGCGGATCGGAGCACGCGGTACTAGTGCGCACCTCAGACCACGGCGAGCTGCTCGGCGCGCACGGCGGACTGCACCAGAAGTGGTTCAACCTCTACGACGAAGCGACCAGGGTGCCGTTCACCATCGCCCGCATCGGTGACGGCGCCACCGGACCCCGGGTGGTGTCCGCACCGACGTCGCACGTCGATCTGGTGCCGACGCTGCTCGGGGCGGCCGGAGTGGACGTCGACGCCGTGGCTGCTCAGTTGGCCGAGTCCTTCTCCGAGGTGCATCCGCTGCCGGGGCGCAACCTGATGCCGGTGGTGGACGGGGCGGCCGCCGACGAGCATCGCGCCGTCTACCTGATGACGCGCGACAACGTGCTGGAAGGCGACACGGGTGCGTCGGCGACGGCGCGCCAGCTCGGCCGTACGGTGAATCCGCCTGCCCCGCTGCGCATCAAGGTCCCCGCCAACGTCGCCGCCAACTTCGAGGGGTTGGTCGTGCGGGTCGAGGAGTCCGAAACGCCCGGCACTGCCCCGTCGCTTCGCTCGCCCCAAGGTGGTGCTGGACACCTGTGGAAGCTGGTGCGTACCTTCGACGATCCGGCCACCTGGACCGAGCCGGGCGTGCGTCATCTGGCCGCCAACGGCAAGGGTGGTGACGCCTATCGGACCGATCCGCTCGACGACCAGTGGGAGCTCTACGACCTGACCGCCGATGCGATCGAGGCGGACAACCGATGGACCGACCCCGGCCTGCACGAGCTGCGGCAGCAACTGCGGACGAGACTCAAGCAGTCGCGCGCCTCGGCCGTGCCCGAGCGCCACAACCCGTGGCCGTACGCCGACCGGCAGCCCCCTGCAGACGAGCCGGGTTTGGTGCGACGCGTGCTGGGGCGGTTTGGGCTGTAGACGTCGAGTCGCGATTGGCGACACGCTGATCACCACGGCCGTTGGCTCAAGGCACGACATTCGTGGTTACCTCGAGATGCCATGACTCGACGTTTCACGCTGTCCGTTCTCATCTGTGCACTCGCTCTCGGCTCGACCAGTTGTTCGCTGTTCTCCAGCAGTGGGCCCGAAGACGCGTTCCACGCGTTTGCCGATGCACTGCAGCGCAGGGACGGCAGCGCCGCTGCGGCGAGCACCACCGACTCCGCCGCCGCCACCCCGGTGATTTCGGGGATGTTCGACGGCATGGGCACGGACGCGACGGTCGTCGTCAACGTTGCCGCAGCGGGCAACGACAATCCCACCGCCAAGCTCGACTACACGTGGTCCTTCGGGCCGGGGCGCACGTTCGCCTACGAGTCCGACGCAACGGCCGTCAAGGTCGGCGACGACTGGCGAGTCCAGTGGTCTCTCACCGTGTTGCACCCCAAACTGCAGCCCGGCATGACATTTCAGTTCAGCGATGACAAGAACTTCCTCACCCCGGTCGTCAACCGCGACGGGCAACCCCTGCTGTCCTGGCAGACGATCGGCGTGGTCAACCTCGCGCGGGCTCACCTCGCATCCGCCGGCGCACTCGCCGCAACCATCCGGCAATTCGACGACACCACAACGGACGCGTCGATCAACGACCAGTTCAACGCCACCCAGGACGACACCGTCACGGTGATCAAACTGCGAGAACAAGACCTGGCCCAGGTCAAGGATCAACTGGCACAGATTCCAGGCGTCACGGTGAACGAGCAGGGTGCGCTGCTCACCGCGAACCCCGACCTGTCCTCGCCCGCCATCGACGGCCTGCAAGCGTTGTGGCAGAAGGCGATCGACTCGACCGCCGGATGGTCGGTGAACCTGGTCGACGACAAGGGCGCGCCGACCGAGGCCCTGGCCACGACACCACCCGGCGACACCAAACCGATCCGCACGACACTCGACACCCGGCTGCAGCTGCTCGCCCAACAAGCCGTCGCCACCGAACCCCGCCCGACGGTGCTGGTCGCCATCTCCCCCGCGACCGGCGGCATTCTGGCCGCTGCGCAGAACGCGCCAGCCAACGCACAGGGACCCATCGCCTTCACCGGCGTGTATCCGCCCGGCTCGACGTTCAAGACCATCACCACCGCCGCGGCAATGCAGGCCGGACTGGCCAGACCCGAGACTCCGGAGGCATGCCCGGGCCGCGTCACCATCGAGGACCGAACCATCCCCAACGAGGACGAGTTCGACCTCGGCACGGTGCCCTTGGCATCGGCGTTCTCGCACTCCTGCAACACGACGATGGCGGCGCTGGCCGACAAGCTGCCTGCCGACGCCCTTCCGAACACGGCGAAGCTGTTCGGGATCGGCGTCGACTACGTGATCCCCGGCCTCACCACGGTGACCGGCCGGGTCCCGAACGCGGACACTCCGGCGCAGCGGGTGGAGAACGGAATCGGGCAAGGCACCGTGACCGTCAGTCCGTTCGGGCTCGCCGTCGCCGAGGCCAGCCTTGGGCACGGATCGACGATCGCACCGACTCTGGTCGTCGACGAGAAGACCACCACCGACACCCCGTCGGAACAGATTCCGCCCGCGGTCGCGGACAGCCTGCGCGCCATGATGCGCCAGACCGTGACCGACGGAACCGCGACTGAACTGCGCGACATCGACGGCCTCGGCGGCAAGACCGGCACTGCCGAGTTCGGCGACAACACCCATTCGCACGGATGGTTCGCCGGGATCGTCGGCGACATCGCCTTCGCGAC
>JAOPVF010000194.1 GCA_025963195.1 Mycobacterium sp.
CACCCATTTCCGCAGCCAGTGGCACGCGGTGAAGGCCGACTTCGTCGACGACCCGGTGGCCGCATTGACCCGCGCGCACGACCTGCTCACCGAGGCCGTCAACGAACTCACCGAGTCACTGCTCGCCGAACGAGACGAACTCGACCCGCTGCAGACCACGTCCACGCCGGACACCGAGAGCATGCGGATGGCGATGCGCGGCTACCGCGAGTTCCTGGACCGCATCCTCGCCCTCTAGGAGGGCACTAGATCCCGATTATCCCGCTTTGTCCGAGGCTGCGCTGTCCAACATGGTCATCAACCGCCCCCTGCCGGGCGGCAAACGACCACGATCTCGATGCGACGCTCCGTCGACTGACCCATCGGCGCAGCCAACGGTCGAGCAAACGAGTCAAATGGTATGGACTGACCTTAAGGGCTTGCAGAGTAATTACACGTAGATTCAGGATATGAGCGCCTGAACTATGATAAATGAGCCTCAAGGCCAACGCATCGGAACCGTCGACAACGCGTTAAGCGCCTCGCCGATCAACCTCAAGCCGACAAAACGACCTCTTCACCGCCCGCCGCCACTGCCCACGAAGCGACGGCGTGCGGATTTGCCAGGATCATGGAGAGCTTTGGTCCGCTCCGCACCCCAACTCTTCACGACTCGAGCCGGGTCCGGGGGACTGTGCCACGAACGGTGTTTCTGGCCCGATTCGCCGGATTTTGGTTCGGCGGGATGGGCACTGTGAGTAATGACCACAGAGATCGTGAGTCCACGGAAGAACACCGGCGTCAAGGGCCGGGTGCTGTCGCCTGAGCAGGCCGCGGCAGCGACGATGGTGGCCGAGGCCCGGCAGCGAGGGCTGGCGCTGACCGGCCCGGACGGGCTGTTGAAACTGTTCACCAAGAATGTTCTCGAGACGGCGTTGAACGAAGAATTGACCGAGCACCTCGGTCATGAGAAGAACCAGGCTGACGAGGGCCGCGAGTCGACGAATGTGCGTAACGGCGCCCGGTCGAAGACGGTGCTGTCGGACGCGGCCGGTGAAGTTTCGATTGAGGTGCCACGCGACCGTGCGGGGACATTCGAGCCGAAGATCGTCAAGAAACGGCAACGCCGGCTCGGCGAGGTCGACGAAATGGTGTTGTCGTTGTATTCGAAAGGATTGACTACCGGGGAGATTTCGGCGCATTTCGCGGAAATCTATGATGCATCGATTTCGAAGGAAACGATCTCGCGGATCACCGACAAAGTGGTCGCCGAGATGACCGATTGGTCGTCGCGTCCCCTCGACGCCGTGTACGTCGCGGTGTTCATCGACGCCATCGTCGTGAAGGTACGCGACGGTCAGGTCGCGAACCGACCGGTCTACGCGGCAATCGGGGTCACCGTGGACGGCCGCAAGGACGTCCTGGGACTGTGGGCCGGTGTCGGTGGCGAGGGCGCGAAGTTCTGGATGAGCGTGCTGATCGATCTGAAGAACCGCGGCGTACGCGACGTGTTCTTCCTCGTCTGTGACGGGTTGAAAGGCTTGCCCGGTGTGGTGGAAAGCGTCTGGCCACTGACGGTGGTGCAAACCTGCATCATTCACCTGATCCGTAATACGTTCCGGCTGACCTCTCGCGCCGATTCCAACGCGATCAAGCGGGACATCAAACTGATTTACACCGCGCCGAACGCCGACGCCGCGCTCGCCGCGTTGGAGGACCTGGAGGAGAAATGGGGAACCAAATATAGGGCGATGATCCGGCTGTGGCGTAACGCGTGGAACGAGTTCATCCCGTTCCTCGACTACGACGTCGAGATCCGGACCGTGATCTGCTCGACCAACGCCATCGAATCATTGAACGCCCGCTACCGCCGCGCGGTCCGAGCCCGCGGACATTTCCCAACCGAACAATCCGCGATGAAATGCCTGTACCTTGTGACCCGCAGCCTGGACCCGACCGGGGCCGGCCGCACCCGATGGACGATGCGCTGGAAGCCGGTATTGAACGCCTTCGCCATCACGTTCGGTGACCGCTGGCCGGCCGCCGAGCTCTACTAACCGAATGCCAGAAACACCGTTCGCGTTACGGACCCCTTTCTTTCTTAGGTTGGAGTTCGCGGCCATGGCCGGCGTCGCGCGCGGCACTCGGACCCGCATTCCCCAGTTGAGCGGCAGGTTTCAGGCGAAGAGGGTGCGTGGCTGATCGGGCGCCGCGCAGTTCAGGCTGGGTTGGTCAGCAGCCGAAGTTCGAGTACGGGAATGATGCGGACTCCTGCAGTTTGGCGCTCGTATTCGGCGAAGCCCGGGTAGCGGCGCGCCTGCTCGGCGTAGATGCGGTCGCGTTCGGCGCCGTCGAGCTGGCGGACCGTTACCCGGTGTGTCCCGGTTCCGAGCTCGACTGTGCCGTTACCGGCGGCGGTCAAGTTGTAGTACCAGTCCGGGTTGGTGGGTGCTCCGCCCTTGGTCGCGAAGACGTATAAGGCGTCCGGCTCGGTCTCGTGCGGGAGGTACATCGTGGGGGTGACGTACTCTCGTCCGCTTTTGCGGCCGCGGTGACGCAGCAGGACCATCGGAGCGCCCTTGAAGACCCCGCCAACCCTGCCTTCGTTCGCTCGGAACTCCGCGATGGTCTTCGCGTTCCAGTCGAGCGCCTCGGTCATCTCGAGCTCCTGTCGTTCACTATCTCGCGGTGTGCGGTGGGACCGGTGTGCCGGAGGCCGGCGGCTTTGTGTTGCTCATGGGCGGATTGTCGCCAGCGCCTGAGCGATCTGTCGTCGCCGGATTCCGGCGATGTCGGGTCGGCTGTCACCGGCCGCGCGGCTCGCATGGGTGGCCTCCGCCCGGCCCTGCGGAGCGCATTGCCTAACGGGTGCCCGACAGTAATATTGGGCTGGCGTTCACGGAAGGTGCGTATCGCGGGCACGGGCCGCAGTTCTGGCCCACGTTCGGCAGGGCGCTGGAAGGCCACGTTGCCAACCTGGTGTCGAGACATTGTGGGGAGCAAGTGCCGCAGCCGGTCGCGCACGACGTTTCGGGCACCCGGGGCCTGCTCGAGCGGAAGGATCTCATTCAGCTGCTCGACCGTGCCGTGACCAAACCTCTGACGGTCATCTCGGCGCCTCCGGGAAGTGTCAAGACCTCGCTGTTGCGTGCCTGGATCGACCACTCGGC
>JAOPVF010000212.1 GCA_025963195.1 Mycobacterium sp.
GCGTCGAGCACCGAGTCGCTGATGGCGTCGCAGATCTTGTCGGGGTGTCCCTCGGTTACCGACTCACTGGTAAACAGCCGACCTTGGCTCACGGTGTCATTCCCTTCCGAAAAAACTTAGTTAAGCGTATCATATGCAAGTCCCGAAGCAGCAAACCCCGCGTGCTGCGCTTTCGCAACCCTTACGCGCAGAGTGTCACGTGTGACGCGTCACCCTTCCCGGCTGCAAAGGAAGGTCGCGATCGCGTCAACGATACGACTGGCCATCAATGTCTTCGACCCGTGCTCCAGTGCCGCTTCATTGCCATCGGCTGCCAGGAGCCACCCGTCGTTGTTGTCCACCTCGAATGCGCGGCCATCGCCGACGGCGTTCACGACCAGCAGATCACAGCCCTTGCGCTGCAGTTTGGCCCTGGCGTGGAAGAGCACGTCGCCGGTGGCATCGCCGGTCTCCGCGGCGAATCCGACGATCGCGCGCATGTTGGGGAGCTGGCCGTCGGTGCGCGCCCGCACGGTCCCGGCCAGGATGTCGTCGGTCCGGCTCAGCTCGATCGTCGGGGCATCGAGGGACGAGTCAGGTGACTTCTTGATCTTGCTGGTGGCAACGTGCGTCGGGCGGAAGTCGGCGACCGCGGCGGCCATCACCAACACGTCGGCATCGGGCGCGTGCTTGGACACCGCGTCCTGCAGCTGGCTGGCCGAACCGATGTGAACGACGTCGACGCCGGCGGGGTCGACGAGGCCTGCGGTGTTGCCCGCGATCAAGGTGACATCTGCGCCGCGCTGGGCGGCGACGCGCGCGACGGCGTAGCCCTGCTTGCCCGAACTGCGGTTGCCGATGAAGCGCACCGGATCGATGGGCTCACGGGTACCGCCCGCGGTGACGAGCACCTTGACGCCGGACAAGTCGTGCGGCAGGGCGTCGGAACGCTCCAGAAGCAGTTTGGCGAGGGTGGTGATCTCCTCGGGCTCGGGAAGTCGGCCGGCACCGCTGTCGGCGCCGGTGAGCCTGCCGGACGCCGGCTCGAGCACCACCGCCCCACGACGGCGCAGCGTCGCGACGTTCTCGACGGTGGCCGGGTGGAACCACATCTCGGTGTGCATCGCCGGGGCGAACAGCACTGGACATCGAGCGGTGAGCAGCGTGGCGGTCAGGAGATCGTCGCCACGGCCGGCGACGGCGCGTGAAAGGAGGTCGGCAGTGGCGGGCGCGACGACGACGAGGTCGGCGTCTTGGCCGATGCGAACGTGCGGAACCTCGTTGACATCCTCGAACACCCCGGTGCGGACGGGCTGGCCCGACAACGCCTCGAAGGTGGCTGCTCCGACGAATTTGAGAGCCGACTCGGTGGGGACCACCCGGACGCTGTGGCCGGCTTCGGTCAGTTGCCGGACGACCGAGCACGCCTTGTAGGCGGCGATGCCTCCCGCGACACCGACAACGATCCGCTTGCGGTCCGTGCTCACGTGGTCGCCGGCCTGGCTACTGCTCGCCCTCGGAGTGCTCGAGGAGGTCGGCGTGGATCTCCCGCATCGCGATCGACAGCGGCTTCTCCTGAAGGCCGGGCTCGACCAGCGGGCCGACGTACTCGAGGATGCCGTCGCCGAGCTGGTTGTAGTAATCGTTGATCTGACGCGCCCGCTTGGCCGCGTAGATGACCAGCGCGTACTTGCTCGACGCGCGGTCGAGCAGCTCGTCGATGGGTGGGTTGGTGATGCCCAGCGGCGTGTCGTAGGCGTTGGCGGCGTCGGAGTCGGGGCTCTCGACTGGGGTTGTCACGAAGAAATCTCCTGGCGTTTCGCTTGAGGGCTAGCTAGCTGTCTTGCCGATCGGCGCTTTGTCATGGCACTGGGTGGCGCTGAACTATTGACGGCCCACCAGCAAGGATACCAATTCCGCGCACGCAGACTCCAATTGGCTGTTGACAACCACCGTGTCGAACGTGTTTTGAGCTCTGAGTTCGGCCCTCGCGGTGTCGAGTCGGCGGGCCATCACCTCGGGGCTCTCGGTCCCACGGCCAACCAAACGGGCCTCCAGCACGTCCCAGCTGGGCGGGGCAAGGAAGACGCTGGTCGCATCCGGTATGGCCGCCTTCACGGACTTGGCGCCAGCGAGGTCCACCTCGATGAGCACCGGAAGTCCGGCGCGGGCGGCCTCCCGAACGGGTGCCGCCGGCGTGCCCGATCGGTGCAAACCGCCGTGAATCTCGGCCCATTCGAGCAGCTCACCATCGTCGATGAGCTGCTGGAATCGTTCGGCCGACACGAACGAGTAATCAACTCCGTCCACCTCACCAGGACGAGGGGCCCTGGTGGTGGCGGAGACACTGAAGTGCAGGTCGGGGACGCGATCGCGCAAGCAACGCACGACCGTCGACTTCCCAACGGCGGAGGGACCGGACAGCACGACAATTCGACTCATCGCAAACGCCGCCCGGTCCCAGCCGACGCTAGTCCGCCGTGAAGTCGAACTTTTCCAGCAGGGCCTTGCGCTGACGATCGCCGAGGCCGCGCAGACGGCGGGTCGGAGCGATCTCCAGCTCGGTCATGATTTCCTGCGCCTTGACCTTGCCCACCTTGGGCAACGCTTCCAGCAGTGCGGAAACCTTCATCTTGCCCAAGACCTCGTCGGACTCGGCGTCCTTGAGGACCTGCTTGAGGTTGGTGCCGCCGCGCTTGAGCCGATCTTTGAGCTCGGCTCGCGCTCGACGTGCGGCAGCAGCCTTCTCCAACGCTGCCGCGCGCTGCTCGTCGGTCAACTGGGGAAGGGCCACGGTTTCCTCCGTCTCTCGGTCATCTCTTTGAGGCCGTCATTCACTTGTCTTGACTGGTAGGAGAACCAGCCAGCGACGACGACCGTACCCACGCTGGCTGACGAAAGCTAACCCCACCCCCCGGTTTCCTCGTCAAAAGTCCAGCGTGTAGGGCAAGCGTTTCAGGGCGTGACCACGCCGTCATCGGCCCGAACTGACGCCGATTGGCCCGGACGAGTCATCGATGTGCCTGCATATCAAGGGTTTTGACCGACTTGACCCCATCTCGACGCCGAGCCGAGATGCGCTGGGGCGCCTCCAGCGGGCGCAATCGGCCCGCCGGTTGAGAAATTTTGGCTGGTCACGGCGTGTCGGGCGTGTCGGAACGGTCTCTGCGCACGATTGCGGTGTCACTTCCGTCACTTGGGTTTCATCCGTCACTAGCCGCGGTTAATAGCCCACGCATACGCAGCGAAAAGCCAGCGCACAGGTCGTCTGCATAGCGTTCGGGTGTCGGGTTGATCAAGGTGCTTCCGAAATGCCTCGAAAGGAAAAGTGGCCATGCTTCTCAAGCGCGTGACCTGTGCCTCCGCGATCGCCATCGGCGTCGGTGTCTCCGCACTGACTGCTGGGGTCGGCCTCGCGGCTGCGCAGCCGGGCCCGCCACCGTGCGGGCCCCAAGGCGGAACCTGCCAGGGACCGGGCGGCCCGGGTGGGCCAGGCGGACCAGGAGGGCCGGGCGGACCCCAAGGCGGACCAGGTAGGCAGGATCCCCCGCCGGACCGTGGCGGCCCGGGTGGACCTGGCGGTCCTCAAGGTGGACCTGGCGACGGCCGCGGTGGCCCTCCAGGCGGGCCCGGAGGCCCGAACAACGGGCCAGGCGGACCGGGAGGCCCAGGTGGGCCCGGCGACTGGCGCAATGGGCCTGGTAGCCCAGGTGGGCCGAACTGGGGTGCCCCACCCCCGGACCTCGCCTGGCGTGGGCTGGATCAGGGTCGATACGACCACCAGCCGTTCAACTACAACGGCAGCTGGGTGCAGCCGATCTTCAACCCCGACTTCAACAACTGGGGCTTCTGGTTCCTCGGCATCTGGATTCCGTTGTGACGGACTAGCGGGATTGAGCGACGACGTGCGGCCGGTGATGGCGACATCACCGGCCGCATTTCGTTGTCTCCGAGACAGCGATATCGCCGCACTCTTCCTCTTCGGCGGTCTGGCACGGCTGTTGTCGATCGCCATCTCCGGACCACCCAACGCGTTCTACTCGGCCATGCTGGTGATCGAGCTGGCAATGCCGTTCGCATTGTTCTTCGCGACGTCGCGGCTGCCGCGATGAACATGAGAGCAAACGGTTCTCGTACCGTTACCGGATGCACAGCCCGTGCCCATCACGACCACAGTGCCAACCCATTTCCGCCGCTTAACGGTTTGGTGGTGAGGCGAACTCGCGCCCACGGACGAGAAGTGGAGAGACACTGATGACCTTCAAGCGAGCCATCTACGCGTCGACGCTGGCAGCCGGAGTCGGACTCGCCGGGTTGTTCGGCGTCGGCCTCGGCACGGCGTCCGCGGATCCCGGACCGCAGTGCAACGCGCCTGGTAGGCCGCCCTGCGGACAGGATCAGCACGACAATCGCGGCGGCCCAGCACCGATGGACTGGAACCACCGCGGCATCGACCAGGGCCGCAACGACCACCAGCCGTTCAACTGGAATGGCCAGCAGGTCAATCCGGTGTTCGACAGGGGCCACAACGCCTGGGGCTTCTGGTTCCTCGGGCAGTGGATTCCGCTGTAAGCCACGGGGAAGAAAGCGCGGCGGGTCACCGGCAACGGTGGCCCGCCGCTGCGCTTACACGGACAGATAGGCCACCGCGTCGCGCATCCGCTCCCCCGCCGAGCGCAATGCCGCGACGTCGGGACCGGCCCGCAACACCTCGCGTGACACCGCGGGCAGCACCGTCCCCGGTGCCGCTCCACCCAGCGCTGCCAGCGCATCGGGGCGACCGCCCTGCGCACCCACCCCTGGCACCAGCACCGGTCCGCCGAGCGCGCGCAGGTTGGGAACCTCGGTCAGCGTGGCACCGACCACGACACCGACGGAACCCGTTCCAGCGGAGCGATTCTCGGTGGCCACGTCGTCGACGACGGACTGGGCGACCGTCCGGCCGTCCACGGTGGCGCGTTGCACGCTCGCACCCTCGGGGTTGGACGTCGCTGCCAGTACGAACACGCCGCGGCCGTGCGATGCGGCCGTGTCGAGCAGCGGACGCAGTGAGCCGAAACCGAGGTACGGCGACGCAGTCACGGCATCGCACGCCAACGGCGAGTCACCGGCCCACGCCGCGGCGTATGCGGCCATCGTCGATCCGATGTCACCCCGCTTGGCGTCCGCCAACACCAACACCCCGGCTTCGCGCAAGCCGGTGATCGTGCGCTCCAGCACCGAATAGCCAGCCGCGCCATGGCTTTCGAAGAACGCCACCTGCGGCTTGACCACGGCGAAGCCGGCGAAGGCCTCGACGCAGGCGTCGCAGAACGCGGCGAGTCCGTCGGCGTCGGTGGTCAGCCCCCAGGCGGTCAGCAGTTGGGGGTGCGGGTCGATGCCGAGGCACAGCGGTCCCCGCTGTGCCGTGGCTGCGGCCAGCTTGGCCCCGAACGCCGTCACTCCGACGCGCCCAAACTTGCGTGCAACTCCTGAAGCGACATCACGCCGATGTCGCCGCGGATGCCCGCCTCGATGCCCTGCACCGCAGCCGACGCACCCTGGACCGTCGTGACGCATGGGATGTTCATCGAGACCGCCGCCGACCGGATCTCGTAGCCGTCGATGCGCGGCCCGGAGTTGCCGTAGGGGGTGTTGATCACCATGTTCACCTCGCCGGCGCGGATCGCGTCGACCGCCGACATCTGCGGACGACCGCCACCTGGCTCTTCGAAGTGCTTGCGCACCACGTCGCACGGAATGCCGTTGCGGCGAAGCATCTCCGCAGTACCCTCGGTGGCCAGCACGCGGAAGCCCAGATCGGCGAGGCGCTTGACGGGGAACACCAATGAGCGCTTGTCGCGGTTGGCCACCGACACGAAGACCGTGCCCTCGGCGGGAAGCGATCCGTAGGCCGCGGTCTGGCTCTTGGCGAACGCGGTGCCGAAGTCGCGGTCGATGCCCATCACTTCGCCGGTGGACTTCATCTCGGGTCCAAGTAGCGAGTCGACCTGCGAGCCATCGGCCTTGCGGAACCGGTTGAACGGCAGCACCGCCTCCTTGACCGCGATCGGTGCATTGGGCGCAATGCTTGCGCCGTCTCCCGTCTTGACCAGAATTCCCTCGCTGCGCAACTGGGCGATGGTGGTGCCCAGCATGATTCGCGCGCACGCCTTCGCAAGTGGCACCGCGGTGGCCTTCGAAACGAACGGCACGGTGCGGCTCGCGCGCGGGTTGGCCTCGAGCACGTAGAGCACGTCGTCCTTCAGCGCGTACTGCACGTTGAGCAGTCCGACCACCCCGATGCCGTGCGCGATCGCCTCGGTGGCATGCCGCACCGACTCGATGTCCTGGCGGCCGAGCGTGACGGGCGGTAGCGCGCACGCCGAGTCGCCGGAGTGGATGCCGGCCTCCTCGATGTGTTCCATCACCCCGCCGATGTACACCTCCGTGCCGTCGCACAGTGCGTCGACGTCGATCTCGATGGCGTCCTCGAGGAAGCGGTC
>JAOPVF010000213.1 GCA_025963195.1 Mycobacterium sp.
TCGCACTCCCCGGAGGAGCATGCGGAAGCCGACGACTGCAACCTCGGAGCCGAAGCGCTCGCCGACGTCATGGCGGAGTGGGTGCAGTGAAGAAATTGTGGTGTGAGCACGCCTGGCTCGGCGGCGACCAGGTATCCGACCGGGTCCTCATCACGGTGACCAACGGACGGATCACCGCTATCGAGGCCGACTCGCCGGCACTGCCGTCGTCGCACCGGCTGCCCGGCCTGGTGATACCCGGCATGGGGAACGCGCACTCGCATGCGTTCCATCGGGCCCTTCGCTCCCGCACGCAGCTCGGGCACGGCTCGTTCTGGACGTGGCGGGATCTGATGTATCAAGCGGCGGACCGGCTCGACCCGGACGGTTACCGACGCCTCGCCCGCGGCGTCTACGCCGAAATGGCCTTGGCTGGAATCACTTCCGTCGGTGAGTTCCACTATCTCCACCATGACGTCGGCGGCGTGCCCTACGCCGACCCCAACGCGATGGGCCACGCGCTGTTGGGCGCCGCGGCCCATGCCGGTCTGCGAATGACCCTGCTGGACACCTGCTACCTCAGCTCCGGGGTGGATGGGACGGCGCTGGCACCGGGGCCGCAACAGCGATTCGGCGACGGCAGCGGTGACGCGTGGGCCGAGCGGGTCGAGGACCTGCATGGTCAATCGGCTCGTTCCGGCGGGCCAGACGCCATCATCGGCGCGGCCTTGCACTCGGTCCGGGGTGTGCCGCTCGAACACATGGCGCCGGTCGTGGCGTGGGCGGACGCGCATCAGGCCCCACTGCACGTGCACTCCTCCGAGCAGACCGGCGAGATCGACGAGTGCATGGCCGTACACGGATGCACCCCAACGGCATTGCTGCGCGACGCCGGCGCACTCGGACCCCGCACCACCGCGGTCCACGCCACTCATCTCACCGACGAGGACCTGTCCGATCTCGATCGCATGGCGACCGGGGTGTGCTTCTGCCCCACTACCGAGCGCGACCTCGGCGACGGGATCGGCCCTGCCTCTGCGTTGCTCGCAGGTAGCGGACTGTTCAGTCTTGGCTCGGATTCGCACGCGGTGATCGACCTGTTCGAGGAGGCTCGTGGCACCGAGCTCGACGAACGCCTGGCCCGCCGCGAACGAGGCATCATCCCCGCCGAGCGACTCCTCAGGGCGGCCACGTTGGACGGCCAGCACGCGCTCGGCTGGACCGACGCCGGGACGTTGACCGTAGGCGCGCGTGCCGATCTCGTCGCCGTCGACCTGCAGTCGATCCGCACCGCGGGCGGTGGCGCGGCTGTCGAGACCGTCGTGTTCGCCGCCACCGCCGCCGACGTCACCGACGTGATCGTCGACGGGCGCATCGTGGTCGCCGGTCGCAGGCACCTCGGTGTCGAGGACCCTGCCGTGCTGTTGGCCGAGGCCATATCGGATCTGATGGATGCACCAACCAAGGAGCATGCCCGGTGACCGTCCTCTACAGCGGGATCGGTGAACTCGTCACCAACGACCCGAGCCAAGGTGACGGGAGCGCCCTCGGCATCATCTCGGACGCCGCCCTCGTCGTCGACGGTGACCGCATCGCGTGGCTCGGGCAACGCGCCAACGCTCCCGAAGCCGATCAGTCGGTGGACTTCGGTGAGTCGAGTGTGATCCCCGGATTCGTGGACAGCCACGCACATCTCGTCTTCGCGGGCGAGCGTTCGGCGGAGTTCGCGGCACGGATGAGCGGGCAGCCCTATGCCGCGGGCGGCATCGCCACCACCGTCGCCGCGACCAGAGCGGCCAGCGACAGGACCCTCGCAGGAGGGGTTGCTCGACTTGCGAACGAGCTCGTCCGCGGCGGGGTCACGACCTTCGAGACCAAGAGCGGTTACGGGTTGACCGTCGCCGACGAGAGCCGATCGCTGAAGGTGGCCTCCCAATTCACCACGGAGACGACGTATCTCGGCGCTCACGTCGTGCCGAAGGAGTTTCACGAGAACCGCGACGCCTACGTCGACCTGGTGACCGGAGCCATGCTCGACGCGTGTGCACCGCTGGCCCGTTGGATCGACGTCTTCTGCGACAAGGGCGCATTCGACGTCGACGAGAGCCGCACCATCCTGAACGCAGGCGTCGCGGCGGGTCTCGTCCCGCGGCTACACGCGGGTCAACTCGGCCAGGGAGCGGGCATCCAGTTGGCCGTCGAGCTGGGTGCGGCCTCGGTCGATCACTGCACCTACGCCTCCGACGACGACCTCGAAGCCCTCGCAGGCGCCGCCGACACCACCGTGGCGACCCTTCTCCCCGGTGCCGAATTCTCCACCCGCGCACAGTGGCCGGACGCACGACGGTTCTTCGAAGCAGGCGCCACCGTGGCACTCGCGACGGACTGCAACCCAGGAAGTTCGTACACCACCAGCATGTCGTTCTGCATGGCCGTCGCGGTGCGCGACATGAACTTCACTCCCGCGCAGGCATTGTGGTCGGCGACTCGCGGTGGGGCCGCAGCACTGCGCCGCGACGACATCGGAGTGCTGGCGGTGGGACGTCGGGCCGACTTCGTTCGGCTGGACGCCCCGTCCTACGTGCACCTGGCGTACCGACCGGGCGTTCCCCTGATCGGGGACGTCGTCTCGGGCGGCAGGCTTCTCACGCACCGGCCGTAGGCTGGGGCGAGCGAAGCGACGGGGAATGGAAGTAGGCTCGATGAGCGACGACAGCGACGTCATGGTCATCTTCGGCATCACCGGTGACCTGGCCAAGAAGATGACCTTCCGCGCGCTGTACCGGCTGGAACGACGCGGCTCCCTGCAGTGTCCGATCGTCGGCGTGGCCGCCGACCAGATCACGGTCGACCAACTGCGCGACATGGCGCGCAAGGACATCGAGAACACCGGCGAGCAGGTCGACGACGCCGTGTTCGACAGGCTCGCCAACCGGCTGTCGTACCTGTCGGGGGACATCACCCAGCCGGGGGTCTACAAGCAGCTGGCCAAGCAGATCGCCCACCACGGACAGCCGCTGTACTACCTCGAGGTGCCGCCGTCGCTGTTCGGACCGATCGTCGAACAACTCGCCACGGCGAACCTCCTCGAAGGTGCACGCGTTGCGGTGGAGAAGCCCTTCGGACACGACCTCGAGTCGGCCCGCGAGCTCAATGACCGCCTGCACGCGGTGCTCCGCGAAAACCAGATCCTTCGCGTCGACCACTTCCTCGGCAAGGAACCGGTCATCGAACTCGAGTACCTGCGCTTTGCGAACCTGGCGCTCGCCGAGGTGTGGGACCGCCACAGCGTCGCCGCCATTCAGATCACCATGGCCGAGGACTTCGGCGTCGCGGACCGCGGCAAGTTCTACGACGCGGTCGGGGCGCTACGCGACGTCGTGCAGAACCATCTGATGCAGGTACTCGCGCTGGTGGCGATGGAACCTCCTGCCGGCTCCTCGAGCGCCGAACTGCGCGACAAGAAGGC
>JAOPVF010000227.1 GCA_025963195.1 Mycobacterium sp.
TTGCCATACTTTTTTGGCGATCCTTGCTTTGGTTTCGTATTCGCTTGCGCCGTTCCAGCACAACCTTCGATCCGACTAAAACGTGAGCCGGATCGGGAAGATTCCCGTGGGTCCTGGGGAGCACGCACAAAGTCGGCGCGGAAAGCCGCACCGTTGGTCCATGCTACGCGTTCTGCGGCCAGGCTCCAAAACCACCGCGACCGGCGCCTGCCAGGCGAACCGCGCCGCGATCGCGTTCACCAAGGGCGCATAGGCCGAACCGATATCCGCTGGACGTGAAGGCGCATACTTATGAGTGATGACTGGACCTGATCCCCAGCCCCGCAAGCCCGTGATTTTGACCGTTGACGACGATCCCGCCGTCTCTCGCGCTGTCGCACGTGACCTCCGTCGACACTACGGCGAGAACTACCGGATCGTCCGCGCCGAATCCGGGCAGGACGCGTTGGAAGCGCTCAACGAGCTGAAGCTACGCGGCGACACCGTTGCGGTGTTCGTCGCCGACTACCGGATGCCGCAGATGAGCGGCATCGAGTTCCTCGAAGCGGCCATGGACCTGTACCCGCTCGCCCGCCGGGTTCTGCTGACCGCGTACGCCGATACCCACGCCGCGATCGATGCGATCAACGTCGTCGACCTCGACCATTACCTGCTCAAACCGTGGGACCCGCCGGAGGAAAAGCTCTACCCCGTCATCGACGCGCTGCTCGAAGCGTGGCGCGCGGTCGGCGACCGCGCGATCCCGCACACCAAGGTCATCGGCCACCGCTGGAACCCACGGTCGTGGGAGGTGCGCCAGTTCCTGGCCCGCAACCAGCACACGTTCCGGCCGTTCAACTCCGACGAGCCGAAGGGCAAGCAGCTTCTCGACGCGGCGAACCTGGACGGACATCAGCTTCCCGTGGTCATCACCGAGGGCGGCGAGACGCTGGTCGACCCGACCAACGGTGAACTGGCCGCCATGTTGGGTCTGTCCACCGAGCCGTCGCTGCCGATGTACGACCTGGTGGTCATCGGCGGTGGGCCCGCGGGCCTGGCCGCAGCGGTGTACGGCGCCTCCGAGGGGCTCGAGACCGTGCTCATCGAGCGCACCACGACGGGCGGGCAGGCCGGGCGCAGCTCACGGATCGAGAACTACCTCGGCTTCCCCACCGGCATCTCGGGCGCCGAGCTGACCACATCGGCACGCAGGCAGGCCGAGCGGTTCGGCGCCGAAGTGATCACCACCAGGCAGGCCATCGGACTCGAGGTCAGCGGCTCGGCACGCAAGATCCAGTTCGAGGACGGCAGCACCATCGGCGCGCAGGCCGTGATCCTGGCCACCGGCGTTGAGTACCAGCAGCTGCGGGTCACGGGTTGCTGGAACAACCCCGACGACCCCGACGGCTGCAACTACGTCGGTGCCGGCGTCTACTACGGCGCATCGGTGTCGCAAGCCTCGGAGTGCAGGGACGAAGACGTCTACATCGTCGGCGGCGCCAACTCGGCAGGCCAGGCGGCAATGTTCATGTCGAAGGAAGCCAAGTCAGTCACGCTGCTGGTGCGCGGACCGTCACTGGAGGCCTCGATGTCCTACTACCTGATCCAGCAGATCGAGAACAACCCGAAGATCCACGTAAGGACCTGCACCGAGGTGGTCGACACCTGCGGCGAGGACGGTCACCTGTCGGGCCTCTGGCTGCAGAACAGGCAGACCGGCGTGCGCGAGCGGGTGGACTGCGGGCGACTGTGCTGCTTCATCGGGGCGATACCACGCACCGAGTGGCTCGACGGCGTCGTCGCACGCGACGACCACGGTTTCATCCTCACCGGACCCGACCTGAAGGACGTCTGCGGCTGGACTCTGGACAGACCGCCGCACCATTTGGAAACAAGTGTGCCCGGTGTGTTTGTTGCAGGAGATGTGCGCGCCGAGTCTGCGAAGCGTGTTGCGGCGGCCGTCGGCGAAGGATCGATGGCCGTGATGCTGGTGCATCGCTACCTGGCCGAGGCCTAGAAGGAGACCCGTATGGGCGAGAAGTGTCTACCCAACGAACTCAGGACACTGTTCCTGTTCGAGTCGCTGACCGACGAACAACTCGCGACGTTGTGCGACAACGGACACATCGCCACGTACGAACCAGGCCCGATATGCCTCGAGGGTGAGCCTGCGACGTGCTTCTACGTGCTCATCGATGGCGAGTTGGTGATGTCGAAGCGCTCCGGCGGCGACGACATCGAGACCAACCGGACCTCCCAGCGCGGGGTGTACTGCGGCGCCTGGTCGGCGTTCGATCCCAACGAGGACCACCTGTACGAGGCCTCGGTGCGCGTGACCAAGCCGTCGAAGTTCTTCGTGCTCGACGCGGACGCCTTCGGCCGTTTCGTCCAGACCGAGTTCCCGATGGCGGTGCACCTGCTCGAGGGGCACAAGGTCGGCGGGATGCGCACCCGCAAGATCATCGACCAGCGCGAGAAGCTGCTCGCCCTCGGCACCATCACCGCAGGTTTGACACACCAGCTGAACAACCCGGCAGGCGCCAACGCACGCGCCGTCGCCGACCTCCGCGACCGCGTCGGGAAGATGCGTCACAAGCTGGCCATGCTGGCC
Source organism: Mycobacterium sp. (assembly GCA_025963195.1). Classification (GTDB taxonomy): domain Bacteria; phylum Actinomycetota; class Actinomycetes; order Mycobacteriales; family Mycobacteriaceae; genus Mycobacterium. The sequence continues at coordinate 2,591 of JAOPVF010000227.1, forward strand.
GACGGCAAGTTCAGCCCCGAGGCGCTGCGGGTTCTCGTCAGCGTCCAGGACGAGGTCGCCGAGCAGGTGGCCAAGTCCAAGTCCCAGGAACTCAGCGCGCTGGAGGCCTCCGACCGCGAGGACCAGCTCGGTGACTGGCTCGAAGACCACGGCATTCCCGGTGCGTGGGACTACCCGTCGACGTTCGTCGAGGCCGGTCTCGACATCGACTGGCTCGAGCGGGTCTCCGCCTCCGTCGACGAGGTGGACGCGTCCGCGTCGCTGCAGGGCGCCATCGGCTGGCTGAAGTACACCATCGAGACCGAGCTGTTGATGAACCAGATCGGGGAGGCGAGCGACCGGATCTCGGCGCTGCTGGCCGGTGCCAAGCAGTACTCGCAGATGGACCGGGCGCCGTATCAGAGCGCCAACGTGCACGACCTCCTGCGCAGCACCGTGATGATGTTCGGCGACAAGGTCGGCAAGGACAAACCGGTCGTCCTGTGCAAGGAGCTGGACCCCTCACTTCCCGAATTGCTTTGCTACCCAGGCGATCTCAACCAGGTGTTCACGAACATCATCGACAACGCGTTACAGGCGATGGAGGGCCACGGCCGCCTGACCTTCCGGACCGCGCGGGCGGGCGACGACGCGATCGAGGTACAGATCTGCGACGACGGACCCGGCGTCTCCGAGGATCTGATCGAACGCATCTTCACCCCGTTCTTCACCACCAAGCCGTTCGGTGAGGGCACTGGCCTCGGCCTCGACCTGGCCTGGCGGATCGTCGTGGAGAAGCACCACGGCACCCTGCGGGTGGAGTCCAAGCCCGGCGACACCCGCTTCATCATCGTGTTGCCGTTGGTCGCCCCCGGACCCCCCGAAGAAGCCATCGCCACCGAATAGTTCACGCGAAGTTCGCGATCTTGGTTGCGATCAACCCGATCGAAACGGAATAGGTGCGACGACGAGGCGGGTTGACCCAACCATGACGAAACCAGATCTCGGCAAGTTCGGCGTGTTCGGTCACCACGAGGCCCTGTGGCAGACGGTGACCCCACAGCAGTTTCGGGACATCGAAGCCCTCGGCTATGGCGCCATCTGGGCGGGCGGCTCGCCAGCGGCCGAGTTGTCGTGGGTCGACCCCATCCTCGAGGCCACCACCAACCTCAAGGTGGCCACCGGCATCGTCAACATCTGGACCGCCGCGGCGGGTCCCGTCGCGGAGTCCTACCACCGCATCGACAAGGCCTACCCCGGCCGCTTCCTGCTCGGCATCGGCGTTGGGCATCCAGAGGCGCTCGCCGAGTACAAGAAGCCCTACGACGCGCTGACCGAGTACCTCGACGCACTCGACGATGGCGGCGTGCCCAAGGACTCCATCGTGGTCGCCGCACTCGGCCCCCAGGTGCTGAAGCTCGCGGCGCGGCGCACCGCCGGCGCGCACCCCTACTTGACGACACCCGAGCACACCGCTCAGGCCCGCGAGCTGATCGGGCCGGATGCGTACCTCGCCCCCGAGCACAAGGTCATCCTGACCACCGATGCCGAACAGGCGCGCGCGGTCGGCCGCAAGGCTCTCGACTTGTACCTGGGTCTGGCCAACTACCTGAACAACTTCAAGCGGCTCGGCTTCACCGACGAGGACCTGGCCAAGCCGGGCAGTGACCGGTTCATCGACGCCGTCGTCGCCCACGGCACCGTCGACTCCGTCGCCGCGCGCCTCAACGAGCATCTCGCCGCAGGTGCCGACACCGTGGCCGTCCAAGTGTTGACGTCTGCTGACAAGCTGGTACCTGCACTCACCGAACTCGCCGGGCCGCTCGGCTTGCAGTGAGCCGCCCGCCAAACCTGAAGGGACCCGCATGACCCACGCTGTAGCCCTCAAACCCGACTTTGGCCGATTCGGCGTCTGGACGTTCGGCGCTCCCACCACGGAGCAGGCGGTGGAGATCGAGAAGCTGGGCTACGGCGCACTCTGGGTCGGCGGCTCGCCAAAGGCCAACCTGGCGTTCGTCGAGCCGATCCTCGAGAAGACCGAGACGTTGCAGGTGGCCACCGGCATCGTCAACGTCTGGACGGCACCCGCCGACCAGGTCGCGGAGTCCTATCACCGCATCGAAGGTGCCTACCCCGGCCGCTTCCTGCTGGGCATCGGCATCGGCCATCCGGAGCACACCGAGGAGTACCGCAAGCCCTACGACGTACTGGTCGAGTACCTCGATGTGCTTGATGCGGCCAAGGTGCCGACCAGTCGACGCGTCGTCGCGGCGCTGGGGCCCAAGGTGCTCGAGCTGGCCGCCAAGCGCAGCGCGGGCGCCCACCCGTACCTGACCACTCCCGAGCACACCGCCCAGGCCCACAACCTCATCGGCAACACGGTGTTCCTTGCGCCGGAGCACAAGGTGGTCCTGGCCAGGGACGCCGAGCAGGCCCGCGTCATCGGCCGCGAGACGGTGGACTTCTACCTGAATCTGAGCAACTACCTGAACAACTGGAAGCGGCTCGGCTTCACCAACGACGACATCGCCAAGCCGGGCAGCGACAAGCTGATCGACGCCGTCGTGGCGCACGGCACGCCCGAATCGATCGCCGCCCGCCTGACCGAACACCTCGATGCGGGTGCCGATCACGTCGCGATCCAGGTGCTCGGCGGCAAGGACGCCCTGGTGCCGACCCTCACCGATCTCGCCGGTCCGCTTGGCCTGACGCCGAAATCGTGACTCGGCTGGGGCGCGTCGGAGTGTCGGTCGGGGAGGCCGTCACCGCCGAGGAGGCACGCGAGATCGAGCGGCTGGGTTACGGCACGCTGTGGGTCGCAGGCTCGCCGGCCGCGGAGCTCTCGTTCGCCGAGCCGCTCCTGGCGCAGACCACCAGCCTGCAGCTCGCCACCGGCATCGTGAACGTGTGGACGGCTCCTGCGAAGGACGTCGCCGAGTCGTTTCACCGCATCGAGGCCGCCTACCCCGGGCGCTTCCTGCTTGGCATCGGCGTCGGGCATCCAGAACACACCACCGAGTACCGCAAGCCCTACGACGCGGTGGTCGACTACCTCGACGAGCTCGACGCCGCCGGGGTGCCTGCCCACCGCCGAGTGTTGGCGGCGCTGGGGCCGCGGATGCTCGAGTTGGCCGGCCGTCGCAGCGCAGGGGCTCACCCCGCGTTGACCACCCCCGAGCACACCGCGCGGGCTCGCAAGACATTGGGCAGCGACGGCCTGCTGGCGCCGTCGCAACTGGTCACGATCAACCCCGACCAGGACGTGGCCCGCGCCGTCGGGCGGCAGATGCTCGGCGACTACCTCGGCACGGTGAACTACGCCAGCAGCTGGCGGCGGCTCGGCTTCACCGACGAGGACCTGGCACCCCCCGGCAGCGATCGGTTGATCGACGCGCTGCTCGCCCACGGCACCGCCGAAGCCGTCGCCAATCGGGTCAACGAACACCTCGGCGCAGGGGCGGATCACGTGGCGCTTCTGCCGCCCGAGCCGGCCAAACTGCTGGCCACCCTCGCCGAACTGGCCAGCCCGCTGGGACTGGCCTGAGACTGGATCCGCCGCCCGCTAGGGTTTGAGCATGCGGATGCTGGTCACCGGTGGCGCCGGGTTCATCGGCGCGAACTTCGTACACGCCATGGTGCGCGAGCACCCCGAGGTCGCGGTGACGGTCATCGACGCCATGACCTACGCGGGCAGCCAGGACTCACTGGCGCCGGTGCGCGACGGCGTGGAACTGGTCCGCGGCGACATCACCGACACCGAACTGATCGGCAAGCTCGTCGCCGAATCGGACGCCGTGGTGCACTTCGCCGCGGAGACGCACGTCGACAACGCACTCGCGGATCCGGAGCCGTTCGTGCGCACCAACGTGATCGGCACGTTCGCGATCCTGGAAGCCGTGCGCCAGCACGGGGTCCGGCTGCACCACGTGTCGACCGACGAGGTGTACGGCGACCTGGAGCTGAACGACCCGCACCGCTTCACCGAGGGCACGCCCTACAACCCGTCGAGTCCGTACTCGTCGACCAAGGCCGCCGCCGACCTGCTGGTGCGCTCGTGGGTGCGGTCGTACGGCGTGCGGGCCACGATCTCCAACTGCTCCAACAACTACGGGCCGTATCAACACGTCGAGAAGTTCATCCCCCGCCAGATCACGAACGTCCTGACCGGCAGGCGGCCCAAGCTGTACGGCAAGGGCGCCAACGTGCGCGACTGGATTCACGTCGACGACCACAACCGCGCGGTGTGGCGGATCCTCGAAGACGGCGTCATCGGCCGGACCTATCTGATCGGGGCTGACGGCGAACGCGACAACCTGTCGGTGATGCGCGCGGTTCTGCGATCGATGGGTCGCGACGCCGACGACTTCGACTTCGTGCCCGACCGCGCAGGCCACGACGTCCGGTATGCGATCGACCCGTCCGTGCTGCGCGACGAATTGGGTTGGGCGCCAGAGCACACCGACTTCGAGGCAGGCCTGCGAGAGACGATCTACTGGTATCGCAACAACGAATCCTGGTGGCGGCCACTGAAGGACCAAGCCGAAGCGGTCTACCAGGAGCGCGGCCAGTGACGTTCCGAGAGCTCGCCGTTCCTGGTGCGTGGGAGATCACCCCGACCGTGCACGGCGACGACCGCGGCGTGTTCTTCGAATGGTTCTCCGATCGCGAGTTCACCGCCATGACCGGGCATCACCTCGATCTGCGCCAGGCCAACACGTCGGTGTCGTCGGCTGGCGTGCTGCGCGGCCTGCACTTCGCCCAACTGCCGCCGAGTCAGGCCAAGTACGTGACGTGCCTGCGCGGCGCGGTGGTCGACGTCGTCGTCGACATCCGGGTCGGCTCGCCGACCTTCGCGCAGTGGGACACGGTGCTGCTCGACGCGGTGGACCACCGGTCGATCTACATCTCCGAGGGCCTTGCCCACGGATTCGTTGCACTGCAAGATGATTCGACGGTATCCTACCTGTGCTCGGCGGGCTACGCCCCGCAGCGCGAGCACACCATCTGCCCGACCGATCCGGCGATCGGGGTGGACTGGCCGGTCACCGACCCGACGCTTTCCGATCGCGACGCCGCGGCACCCACGCTCGCCGAGGTTCAGGCAGCCGGGCTGCTGCCGACCTGGGATGACGCGCAGGCGTTCGTCGACGGGCTGCGCCGACACCCCGCGAGCTAGGCGGTATCCGGGTCCAGGACGATCAGCGGGATGGTGCGGGTGGTGTGCGTCTGACGCGATCCCGCCGGCCCCAGTGTTTCGCCCGCGCCGTCAAACGTGCTTGGCTGACGGCATGGATGTCGGCGAGCTCAACCCGCTGGAAGAAACCGCACTGCTCACCGAGTACGCCCGGGCGCTCGACAGCCGCTCGCCCCGTTCAATACTCGGCGACACCCTCGCCGACGAGGTCGTCGGCAAGATCGACTACGACTTCCCCGGCCTTGGCGTCATCTCCAGCGTGGTGTGTCTGGTGGCGCTGCGGGCCAAGATGCTCGACGACCGCCTCCGCGCCTTCACCACAGATCACCCCGACGCCGTGGTGGTGGACCTCGGTGCGGGGCTGGACAGCGCGGTCTTCCGGGTAGATCCGCCGCCGACGGTGGACTGGTACAGCGTCGACCTGCCGGCGGTCATCAGGTTGCGCGACGCCGTGCTGCCCAGCCGTGACCGGTCGCACTCGGTGTCGGCGTCCGTCGCCGAACCGGACTGGGCCGACGCGATTCCCGCCGATCGGCCAACGATGGTGGTCGCCGACGGCCTCTTCCCGTTCCTGAGCGAGCCGGTTGTCATCGCGATCCTTCGGCGAATCACCGACCATTTCGAGTCCGGAATGGTCGCGTTCAACGATTACGGCACCGTCAGCCGGCTGAATCGCTTCGCGAAGCGTGTAACGACCAGGAAGCGGATGTTCAGGACGATGTACAGCGAGTGGGCCTTCCGAGGGTTCAAGGACGCACGTCATCCCGAGACCTGGAATCCCGACCTGAGTCTCGTCGAGGAGGCCAGCGCTCTGCACGAGCCCGACGTGGCCTTGTTCCCGCCCTTGCTGCGGCTCGGCAGCCGCATGGCCGCGCGCTTACCCGCCACTGCGAGCAAGGCACGGATTCTGCGGTATCGGTTCTAGCCGGGGTGCACCTGCGACATCGACCCGGGCCGACCCATCACGTGCTGACGCGGTCGGTCACCGATGCAAAGTCAGCATCATTCGACACGTCGGTCGTACGCCGGTAAACCACCGCTCGGCCGCCCCGTCCTGGCACGAACGCCACACCGCGGTTGTGGGCCCGTTCGCCCGGCGCATTGGTTGGCGCAAAACGGAATTCGCGCAGCAGTGTGCGCAGGGTGACGTCCATCTCCATGTTCGCGAACGCCGCGCCAATACACCGGTTTACTCCGCCGCCGAACGGAATCCACGTTACGGGCGTCGGGGTGGTGCCGACGAATCGATCCGGGTTGAACGATGCCGCGTCCGGGAAACTTTCTTCTGAAGCATGGGCAAGTTGGACGCTGGCCATCACCGTGTAGTTCTCGGGGATGACCCAGTCCCCCAACCGGATTCGCTTCTTCGCGCGGCGCAACGCGCCGTCGAGAACCGGCCGGGTGCGTAGCACTTCCCAGATCGTCGCCTGCCGCAATTCAGACCCGCCGGCGTCGACTTCGTCAGTCAGCCGCGACAGCAACCGGGGGTGTCGGCGCATCCGCTCCACCGCCCAGGCCAAGGCCGTGGAGGTTGTCTCGTGACCGGCGGTCAGCAAGGTGAGCAACTCGTCGGCGACATGCCCATCCGAGATGGGCTCGCCGTCCTCGTAGCGGGCCTGCAACAGGACCGCGAGCACGTCGCTGCGCTCTTCGAAGGCCGGGTCGGCCCGCGCATCGGCGATGAGCGAGTCGATGACAGCGTCGATCCCGCGCCGGTGCTGCAGTAACCGCCCCCCCGGACTCCACGGACCGAAATCATGCCGCACTATCGACGGCAGCAGGCCGATGCGCGAGCCATGCCTGACCGCGGGCGGCAGTAGGCGGCGAAGTTCGTCCAGCGCGGGTCCCTCCGCGCCGAACACGGCACGCAGGATCGCGTTGAGGGTGATGCGCATCATCGGCCGCAGGGTTTCGAACTCGCGGCCCTCCGGCCAGTTCGCGCTTTCGCGCATCACCTCTTCTTCGATGATGTGCTCGTCGTTTCTCACCCGCTTGCCGTGAAACGGCGGGGTCAGCAATCTGCGGCGCTCGAAGAGTTCGTCGCCGTCAAAGTTGAACATCGATCCGGGGCCGAGGGTCTCGCCGAGGTTATGTATCGGCCGCCCCATCAAATCCCTGCTAGTGCTGAACAGATCCTTGACCAGGATTGGGTCGCTGACTACCACTGTCTTTCCGAAGACCGGCAAATTGAGGGTGACCGCGCCGCCGTACCGTCGGCCCAGAGCGGCAACCGCTGGGCGCCGTGCAGTCAAGAACGCGATGCCCTGGACGGCCTTCGGAACCCGCAGGGCTGGCGGCAGCCGTACCGGCTCCGTTGTTGCTGTTGCCATGGGCCCCCCTCATCATGCCGATATTAGAACGTATCCGAGGTCGGCGCGCCCTGGAAGACGTTTGGCACCAACACTTGCAGGAAATCGCGTGTCCACAATGGAGTGAGCACCGGACTAAAGTCACGGCCATGTCTACCGTCCTGATCACCGGTGCCTCGCGGGGCATCGGTTACGCGATTGCGACGCGCCTGGCCACCAAAGGGTGGGATGTCATTGCCGGCGTGCGCAGCGAGAAGGACGCCACACGCCTCAAGGCCGCGAACCCGCGCTTCACTCCCGTCATCCTCGACGTCACGAACGCCGAACATATTGCGGCGCTGGATAACTCGCTGCCCCAGCGGCTCGACGCCGTGGTGAACAACGCCGGTGTTGTCGTCGGCGGCGCGATGGAAGCCGTCACACTCGGTGAACTCCGGCGCCAATTCGACATCAACGTCGTCGGGCAGATCGCGGTGACGCAGGCGGTGCTCCCGCGCCTGCGATCGTCGCAGGGCCGGCTCGTGTTCATCTCGAGCGCCAGCGGTCGGGTGGCCACCCCGCTGATCGGCGCCTACTGTGCGTCGAAGTTCGCGCTGGAAGCGGCCGCCGACGCGCTTCGGATGGAGCTCAGGCCGTGGGACATTCCGGTGGTGGTTGTGCAACCGGCGCAGACCGACACCGACATGTGGCGCACCGCCGACACACTGGTGGAGGCGACAGCGGCGGCGATGTCGCCGGAAACGCGCGGACTCTATGACCGGCACATTCAGGGATACAAGAAGGCCGTGTCGAAATCACAGAAGATCGCGGTCCCGCCGGAGAAGGTCGCGGCCGTCGTCGACAAGGCTTTGACAACGCGACGGCCGCATGCGCGGTATCAGGTAGGTGTGGGTCCCAAACTGCAGATAGGCGTGGTCACGAGGTTGCCGACCGGTGTACGTGATCGTTTGCTGAACGCAATTTCGGGTCAGCCCCCATAGGGTGCAGGCGCGGCGACGATTATTCTTCCGCAATGGCGTCCAGCGTGTCGGGGAAGATCGCATTCGTTACCGGTGGCGCGTCGGGCATCGGTGCCGCGCTGGCTACCAAGCTGGTCGACGAGGGCGCCGAGGTCTGGATCGCCGATCGCCAGGTCGGCCCGGCCGAGGAGCTGGCGCAACGGTTGAACAGCGTTGGCGGAAAGGCGCACGCGATCGAGCTGGATGTGCGCAACTACCCATCGTTCGAGCGCGGCGTCGCCGAGGCGGTGCAGCAATCCGGGCGGATCGACTACCTGTTCAACAATGCCGGCATCGGGGTCGGCGGTGAGATCGACTCCTACACGCTCGATGACTGGAACGACGTCTTCGACGTGAACCTGCGCGGTGTGGTGCATGGCATCCAAGCGGTCTATCCGATCATGATCAGGCAGCACTCCGGCCACATCGTGAACACGGCTTCCATGGCCGGTCTTCTCACCACTGTCGGCCAGGCCAGCTACGCCGCCACCAAGCACGCCGTCGTCGCGCTCTCCAAGACGTTGCGGCTGGAGGCCGAGCGCCACGGCGTGCAGGTCTCGGTGCTTTGTCCGGGGGCAGTCCGGACCCCGATCCTCACAGGCGGCCAGTACGGACGAAACAACGTCAGCGACGAGGACCTACTCAAATTAGGGCAGACATTGCGGCCTATGGCACCCGAAATGTTCGCCGAGCGCGCCCTTCGTGCCGTGTTGCGTGGAGACGCGATCATTGTGGTGCCGGTGTGGTGGAAGGCATTGTGGTACCTGGAGCGCCTCTCGCCGGCGTTGTCGATGCGAGCGGCCAAAGTGATGCTCAAGCGCATACGCGAAGTGCAGTCCACCGCCACCTGATCCGCCAAGCCCTTAAAGCCGGTGAGCACCGAGCCAGGTGTGAATTCGTTCAGCTACGGCAGCCCAGCCTGGCTCCAGCATCATGTCGTGACCCAGATTGGGGAAGAACTCTGCTTCGGTGCGATATGCGCGTGCCGTTGCGTGCACTTCCTTCGCTGTGACCGCGCCGTCATCCAACGCCCCTAAGACCAGCAGCTTCGCGGTCACACGTCTAGGCCGGGGCAAGTTGAGCAGGCCGTCGACACCGGACCGAGCGCTCTCTTCCTGGAGCCGCGTCGCGTATTCCACGACGTGGGAGTCCGGCGTGTGCGCGGAGAAGAATCGTTCCCTTGCGAGCTGGGGGGTGTTGACATAGGCCAACGACTTGCCCGTGATTGCGATTTTCGCGAAATGCCACGGGTGCCGCTTAATCCAGCGCAGGCCGGATCCGAGATATCCCTGCGGGGGCGTGGACGCCATCAGAACGCCGGCAGGAGCGTCGTGCGACTCGAGATACTTCTGCACGACAAGGCCGCCCATGGAGTGGCCGATCATCACTGGTCTTCGTGGCAGGCTGTCGGCAACCAAGCTGACATCCTCGACATAGTCACCGACCGAACAGGTGCGCAGAGGCTTGGAAGTCGGGCTGCGGCCGTGGCCGCGAAGGCTTACGGCCAGAGCGCGATAACCCTTGTCGGCGAAGAAGCTCAGAAAATGTTCGTCCCAACACCACGCTGCATGCCAGGCACCGTGGACGAAGAGCAGCGGGGCAGGGTGGCATTCGCTGCCACACCCCTTGTCGATTACCTCCAGCATGTCGCGCACGGCCGGGAACGGCTCTTCCTGTGCCCTGGCAACGTGTAAGCGCCCTTCTGGGTGAATGTTCTTCCTTGGAGCAATGGCAACGTATCACCGGCTCGGGGATAGCCGGTCCACCATGACGATTTGGTGGCTGGTGTTGACATGACGTCGATTATCGACGCGAATGGGGCGGTGAGTATGGACGGATTTCGTTTCGGCATCCTCGATGGGATCGTAAACTCGCGTTTGTCGCCGAGTGTGCTTCCGCGGGCGAGTTTCCTGACCGCCGCCGCGACGGGCGCCGACTCGTTTTGGGTTGGTGACCATTTGAACTCGCTGATACCGCGCTCGATCGCGACACCTGAGTATCTCGGCATCGGGGCCAAACTGGTGCCCAAGGTGGACGCCGTCCTTGAACCGTGGACGATGCTTGGCCACCTCGCCGCCCGGAACAGGGTCCGCCGGCTTCGACTCGGCGTGTGCGTGACCGACGCCAGTCGCCGCACTCCAGCGGTCACGGCGCAGGCTGCCGCGACCCTGCATCTGCTTACCCGAGGCCGTGCCATCCTCGGTATCGGTGTCGGGGAACGTGAAGGCAATGAGCCGTACGGCGTGGAGTGGACCAAACCAGTGGCGCGGTTCGAAGAAGCCATCGCCACCGTTCGCGTGTTGTGGGATTCGGCTGGGGAAGCTGTTTCACGTGACTCGCCATACTTTCCGTTACATGACGCCGTGTTCGACCTTCCGCCATACCGTGGGAAATGGCCCGAGATCTGGGTCGCGGCCCACGGGCCGCGAATGCTGCGGATCGCTGGACGCTACGCCGACGCCTGGGTTCCCTTCGTGCTCTCTCGGCCTACGGACTATGCGTGCGCACTCGAGACGGTACGCACGGCGGCTTCCGACGCCGGTCGTGATCCGACGTCGATCATCCCTGCGGTAGTGCGCACCGTAGTCACCGGTCGGCATCGCGACGACGTCGACGAAGCGCTGGACTCCGTCCTCGTGAAGGTGTCCGCGCTCGCCGCGCCTGCGGAAACCTGGGCGCGCCACGGTGTTCAGCATCCGCTGGGGACCGACTTCTCCGGCGTGCACGATCTGGTTCCACAGCTCATCGACAAGCAGACGGCGTTGTCGTATGCGGCGAAGGTCCCGGCCTCACTGATGCGCGAACTTACGTTCAATGGGACGTCCGAGGACGTGATCGACCAGGTAGCGGAATGGCGCGATCATGGCCTGCGATACCTTCTCGTCATCAACGGCAGCCAACTCAATCCCAGCCTACGTAAAGGTCTTTCCGCAAGCCTGCCCCTCCTAAAGATCCTTCGCGGACTCAAGGCACTGTGAGTTAGTACTCTCCGCACCCCTGCCGGGCGTCACTTGCCTGCAATGCCGCTGTCGTGGCCGCCGGTGCCGGCGCTGCCAGTCTTCTCGGCGGTCTCCCGCCCCTCGGTGACCTTCGAGACAGCGGAGCTGACCCGGTCCGGCAGGGAGCTCACCGCACCAGTCGGGCGCTCATGGGCGATGGCGCGTTTGCCGCCGGCCTGGCCCGGGTCTACTTTGTTGGCTTCAGTGGTGTTGCCATCATTGGTCGTATCGGCCGAAGCGGTACTCGTCGCGGTGGGCTTCTCGACCGATGTGCCTGACGTGCACGGCTTTTGGCTCGCGTCAGGAGTTGGCGCCGCGGTCTGCGCACCCGTGTCCGTGCCCTCAGCCGCAGTCGCGGCTGACTGGGATTCGGTGGCGACGCCGCCCGTTCCGGCCGTCGGCACCGCGTGGGCTTCAAGCACTGCGCCGGCCCGACTGTCGCGCGCTGCCGTGGCGGACTGCACCGGGTGTTCCGTGACGGCGTTCTGCGCAACAGCGTTGTCCTTCTGCTCGACGTCGCCGGCCGGTCCGGTGGAGGGCGCGTTCGGAGTCGGCGAGGACGCCGCGCAACTGGGGCAGAACTCCCTGATCAAACCCTTGATCAGGCCGGGGAACGACTCGTCTAGACCGAGCAGGGGAAAGTGCTCGAGCACGAAACTTTCTGGAACAAACGGATTGAAGGAAGTGATGGCGGCATTGATGAGGGCCGGGACGACTGTGATCACATCCCCAAGGGTGACCGTTGCGATCGCAGCCGGCGGCGCCACCAAACCATTGAGCAGAGAACGGATCGGCGCCAGCGGCTCCAAGTGCACCGTTTCGCGGGACCACATTTCCTCATACCCGCCGACGGGATTGACGACGGTGGGAAATGTGTAACCCGATATCAGTTCCGTTAGCACTCGAGCGTGCAACCTGCGTACATCGGGAGCTCTGCCTCCGCGATGATGTTGAGTTGGTCACCCAAGCGTTCGGATATCGCCGGGAACGGCACCAGCGCGTTGACCAGCTGCTTCAGCATCTCGGGGTTGGCGGTATCCCATCCGAAAACGTTGGTCGGGGTGAGAACGAGCCAATTCCCGCTGGCCACGAGGGAGTTCGCGAGCGCGTACAAGGCCTTGAGCTCATTGGCCGGCGCGCTGGCGATGGCCCCCAACAGGTTCACCGGAACATTGGCGATGGAGTCGGCGGCCAGGCTTACTGCTGGGCTGGCGACTGGAATGTCGGCCCGTTGTTGCTCGACCGGCGTGACGGCTATGACGCTGGCACTCAACAGTGCCGCACTCGCTACTACGTATCGACATACAGCTGAATGCATGTTGGGGACCTCACCCGGTTGTGTATGTACCCCACCCATTTGGGACTGGGGCCAACGATGCATTGTCCAGCGCCAACACGTCCGAGCGGACGTGACGGGTTGGCGAGACCTGTCGGAGTGATTCAGCGAAGGCGTCAGGCAATCGTATAGTCGCTCAACGGGAATCGGTCCTGTTCCTTGACGGCGTTGAGCACCGACGTCGGTCGGAAAAGCGGTGCTTCCCCACTGTGGTTGAACCAATACGACCGCGAGGTTGCACAGCTACCCAGGACGAACACCGAATCGTCGAGCAGGTCCGTCATCCGATCGAGGAAGCGGGCGTTGGCCTGTTCGGTGACTTCAAAGCTGCGACCACCACGCCGCTGTAGTTCACCGAACAGCCGATCCATGTGCCGCATCTGGTATTCCACCGTGTTGAACCACGACAGACCCACCCACGCGTACGGGCTGGCCATGGTGAAGAAGTTCGGAAAGTAGGGCACCGAGAGGCCTTCATAAGCCTGGAACCTATTCTCCCGCCACCACTTTCCGAGGTTGCGGCCTTCCCTGCCGATCACCTCGATCGCGGGCAAGTTGGCGTCCCACACGTCAAACCCGGTTGCCAGGACCAGGGTGTCGATGAACTGTTTGGTGCCGTCGCGGGTGACGATGCCGTCGGGCTCGATCCGCTCGATTCCACTGGTTTCCAGACGTACGTGCGGCTTGGTGAGCGCGCGGTAATAGGAATTGGACAATGTCGGCCGCTTGCAACCGAAGTCGTAGTCCGGGTTCAGCTTTCGCCGCAACTCCTTGTCGCGAACCGACAGAAATCGGAGGATCTTCGACACATCGGACGCGGCAGCATTGAGTCCCCTGAAGTACCGGAATTTCCACATCGCGAACACCATCATGAAGTCCATGCCGGTGTCGGTGAACCACCGCACGACGCGCTGGGCAAGAGGCACCCTGGCGAAGAGCCGTTGGACCGCGGGAGAGAACCCGAAATCGATCTTCGGCATCACCCAGATCGGCGTGCGCTGATAGACGGTCAGCTCGGAAACTTCCTTGGCCAGCTCCGGAACAACCTGCACTGCGGTGGATCCAGTTCCGACTATTCCCGCCCGACGTCCGCTGAACGAATAGCTGTCATCCCAGTCGGCGGTATGGATGATGCGCCCGCCGAACGTGTCGATACCGGCGATGTCCGGGGTACGTGGTTGACACAAGAAGCCGGTCGCAGCGATCAGGAACTGCGCGCTCAGCGTCTCACCATCGCTCAGCGCGACACGCCAGACCTGCGCATCGCCGTCCCACCGGGCGCCTTCGACGGTGGTATTGAACCGCATGTACCGGCGCACGTCGTACTTGTCGGCCACGTGTTCGGCGTAGCGCTTCAGTTCGGCGCCCGGCGCATACAGCCGCGACCAGTACGGGTTCGGCTCGAACCAGTAGGAATATGTGGTCGACGGGACGTCGACGGAAAGGCCCGGGTAGTGGTTGACGTGCCACGTTCCACCGAGGTCATCCTCGCGCTCGAGGATCACGATCTTCTGGTAGCCCAGCCGGTTGAGTTGGATGGCCGCGCCGATTCCGCCGAAACCAGCCCCCACGATGACCACGTCGAACTGCTGCATGTTCATGAGTGATCGACAGCACCTTTCGAGCACCTCCGTGCCGTTCGTGCTCGTCTACCCATGCGGCCCAAGACTTTTCAACCGTCGACGTGCCGGACTCGACATTCCACGATCCTGATCCGAGCCTTACTCGGCGCCGTCCGTGCCGGCTTCGTTCGATTTGGCTCCGGGTGCGTTGGGAGGGCCGCCCGTCATGCCGCTGATGGCATTCGAGACACCCGAGAAAACAGAGTTGATCCCATCGGTCACCGATTTCACTGCGCCAGCCAGCCGTTCACCGGGTTGGGTGCGATTTCCAGCGACCTTTCCGGGTTCGAACTTGTTGCCATCAGTGGTCACGTTGGTCGAGGTCGTCAGCAGCGGCAGCTTGGCGTCCTTGACCCGTGCGCTCGGCGTATGAGGCCCTTGGTCCTCTTCAGCAGGCGGCGTCTGTGACACTGCGCCGACCGCCTCGGCAACCGGGGAGGCAGCGTCGGGGAGGGTGGCCGCGCCTGCCCGAATGTCCTGCAGGCCGTTGCGGGACTGCGCCTCGTGGCCGGTCGCCAATTTCTTCCCAACATCGTCGCCCGGCGCGACGGTGGCCGCGTCCAAGGTGAACGTCTGTGCCGCATCCATGGGCGAAGGGATCGACGTCACCGAAGCCGGCGGAGAGGGCACGCATGATGGGCAGATACGGCTGACAAGGCCGTTGAGCACGCCGCCGAACAAGCCAGGTATGCCATACCCCGTCGCGGCCCCGGTGAAGAGGTAGCTCCCCGGGACGAATTGGTCGAAGGCAACCATTCCCGCGTCGAAGTTTCGCACGCCGACGGCATAGATGTCCTGAAAGGAAACTGGCTTGAGCTCGTTCGCCGATGGATCCTTCATCAGATCGGCGAGGAAATTAGTGAAGGGCTGGAGCGGATCGATCGGACCGATTGTCTGGCCGGACCACGCTGGTGGGTAGGGGTCGCCAGGGTTCGAGTTGGGGTTCTCCACTACGGGAAATGTGTACCCGTCCAGCAGGTCCGGAATCGGTACTTGAAAGTAGCCCCCGAGTGCCCCCAGCAGGTCGGAGCATTCGAACCCGCAATTTGGATGCATCGGGGCATTGGCCGCGAGGATCACGTTCAGGATGTAGCCGAGGGTTCCCGGCGCCGCAGAGCCACCTAAAATTGAGTTACCAGGTCCGATCTTTTCCCCGGGCGCGACGTTCGGGAGGCCGCCGTTTCCGGAGATGACTGGGAACGGCACCAGGATGGAAACGAGCGCCTGCAGCATCGGCGGGTTACCGGGGTCCCAACCCCAAACGTTCGTCGGGGTCTTGAGCCACCAACTCCCACCGGCCTCCAAGGCATCCGCCCAGTTATTCCAGGCCTCGACTTCGTTCGCGGGGACATTCGCGATGGCATAGAACAAGTTCACCGGCACATTGGCGATGGAGCTGGCGGTAAGCCGCACCTCCAGGTTGGCCGCCTTGACGTCAGGTGGGGGTGGTGCAACCGGAGCGACGGCGACGACGCTGGCCGCTGTCAGAGCGACCGCCGCCGAGACGTACGCACGCGCGCGGAATGGCCGCCGGGGCGCCGCGACCATGCTCACTGTCGGCGGCCGTCCGGCCACCGACGAATGCGAACCGGTGGCCAACTTCGCCACGCTGTGCCGTTGACGTTGACCCGTACCGGACACCCGGCGAGCACTCCGATGCTTTCCATGCATGATGCCCCCCAGGGCCGTTGTGAGCTACCGGCAGCAAACATACCAAGAAAACGGGAGTGATAGCTAGCCGAAGAACGGAAACGTTGGATAACTGGCAGATAATCGACCTAACCAACATATCTGGCTGTATTTTGCCAACCGGCCGACCCACGCGCGGGGGTGAGAGATTTAGCTGCATTCCCACGGGCTGAATACTGGCCACGCGCATCGCGGGCGTCGCCGCAGCCAGGTATCAGGTGTCGAGCCAAGCGCGGTTGCCGTACGCATCGAGGTGTGTCACCTCGTCCACCGCCCTGCGGGTCGTCGGCCCGTAGCGCCCACGCGGCCAACCCAGTGGCACGATGCAGCAAGGAGTAACGGAGTGTGGCAGATCGAGGGTTCTCCGCGCTGAAGTCACGCTCCACAGCGGCAAGGTGATGAGAGACGCACCTAGCCCCATGGCGCGCGCCGCGAGCAACAGGTTCTGCACACTGGGGTAGATCGATCCGAAGTATCCCGATATAGCCGCATGGGGCATGGGTACGTACGGTATGCGCCCGTCGCGGGCGCCGAGGCGCAGACAGGCCACGACGAGTACCGGGATCTCAGAAAAGTGGTCGACCTGCCATTGCACGGCTCGGGCGGTCCTCGCCATCGACTCGTCGCGGGCAGCGACGCGCCGGATGACCACGGCATAGTAGAGCTTCCAGGCCTGGCGGTAGCGCCTGGCGAACTTCTCCTTGACACGACGGTCCTTCACGACGATGAACTCCCAGTTTTGTCCGTTCGCACCGGTCGGCGCTCGCAGCGCCAGCTCTATGCACTTCAAGATCACCGCGTCGTCCACCGGGTCGGGAAGGACGCGTCGCACTGCTCGCTGAGTCATCATCGCTTCGACCAGCGGCATGTCGAGGCGGGCAAGCGCCTCGGCAGCGGTCGGCACCACCCCTGACCCGTCCGAGGTGGGAGAGGCGGAGTTCGGAGTGTCAGTCATGGCGCCGAGGCTACAGTCGTACGGCATAGCCGATCCGGGCCCACATCAGCCACGGCGACCGTGCGATTCCCCTCCGAACAACCGATCCACGAGGGCTACCGCAAACTCCCGTGTCTGCACCAGCTGCTGCGGCTGGACGTTGGTCGCCGGAATACGCACGCCCAGGTACCGGTCCCGGTACTCACCCGACCCCAGGTAACTGGTCAGCGAAAGCATGGAGCGAACCTGCCCGCCGGGATACTCGAAATGCACCCCACCCTCGTATCGGCCGCCCTGTTTCTCCCCAAGCTTGCGCACCGCCTTGATGTTCTCGCGCCAATAGCGACGGCAAACGACGAAGGCGGCGAAAGGCTTGCCGGCGAGCAGCTTTCGCGCCTCGTCGGACTTCAGGAAGGAGCGCACGGGCATGTTCGTGGTAC
This sequence comes from Mycobacterium sp., assembly GCA_025963195.1. GTDB lineage: Bacteria > Actinomycetota > Actinomycetes > Mycobacteriales > Mycobacteriaceae > Mycobacterium. The sequence goes on from JAOPVF010000227.1 coordinate 20,091, forward strand.
GCCACCAAGTCGGCGAGCCGATGCAGATGAGGTCGTAGTCCCCGTTTCGCACCTCGTCCGGGATCCGGATCTCCCCCGTCGCACGCCGCGTCTGGGCCGGCAGCACGCTGAGCATGTCGGGCCAGACCTGTTGCATCGGAAAGCGCGAGAACCGGCCGGCATACCGCCGATCCGTGAACTCGATCTCGGCCTTGCACACCTCGCACCCTCGCTCGCGGAACACCTCCCCTGCGGCGTCGAGCACCTTGAGGGCCTGCCCCGTGTACGTGTAGTAGAGGAGCAAGACCCGCGGCCGCCGATCGCCGCCCTTGTCGTTAGACACGTCCGTCACCACCGCACCTCCCTGGCGTCGACGTCGAAACGTTAGCGGGTCCGAATGCGTAGCGGTGGTATTGCAACATCTTCCGCACGGGCGGGACCACGCGCACCAGGCGCCTCGCCAACCGGAACTCAGCCGACGCCCGGCCGAACGTGCTGGCGTCGAACAACGAAACGGCGATCAGTAATCGGACCCCGGGGACTGAGTTGAGGATGTCCTCCGGGCCATTGACTGCCCAGTACAGCGTCGACCCCGATCGCCGCACCAACTTCTGCGCCTTCTGTGACCTGATTGCGAGCCAATTGTAGAAATCGATCTGCAGCTCGCCGGACGGGAAACGCTCGACGACGCGTCTCAGCAGCGCGACGCCCTCTTGCTCCTTCAGGTACATGCTGATGCCCTCGGCCAGCAGCAGCACGGGGCGGTCCGCGGGAATCCGATCGAGCCAGGACGGATCCGTCGCAGAGGTGGCAATGAGATGGTAGCGAGGGCGCGTCGGATATACCTTCTCGCGCAACGCGATGACGCCCGGATAGTCGATGTCGTACCACTCCACGCCAGGACCGGGGTCCACCCGGAACACCCGGCTGTCCAAACCGCAGCCGAGATGTAGCACTGTCGCGTGCTCGTGGACGGCCAGGAACTGACGCACCCAGGTGTCGTATTGGGCGGTGCGCACGGTAATCAGAGGCGCCCACCTGCCGGTGATGCCGATCTCGCACCAGTCGTAATCGAGTCGGCCGACCGCGTCCTTCGCGTACCGATCGCCCAGCACCGGGCACTCGAAGTCAGCGTCCAGCGCCTTGAGGTACAGAGTCGTCAGCATGGTCTGCGCGGCGCCGCTGAGGTCGACCGGAACCTTGTGGGTCATCGAAACTCCATCGAACGGGCCGATGCTAACGGACACCGGTTGCGGCATGCTGCTCGGCAACGGAGCAGAGCAGCGACCGAATGACTTCGGTGGACCGCTCCGGCGCCGGCGCGTGGGAATGGTGTTCGATGAACAGTCGCTCGGCGAAGATACCGCCGGAGTACATGTCAATCCCAGCGTTGACGGCGAAGTACATGTCGCTGTGGCACCCGGTCATCTCCACCTCGGGAGGTGTACGGACCGGAGGAATCAGGCCATTGTCGGTGAACATGACGACATCGGGCAAGCCGGGCGGATTCCCGACGTACTGAGGGCTGAAGTGAAGCAGAGACTGCTGGATGACGCCGTCGGACACGTCTGCTTGGAAGGTGTCGGCGATGTCGCGGGCCAGTTCCGCGATGTCGGTGTCGTGGTCGATCTGGGCGAGGTAGGTGGCCACTCCCAGAGGGTTGGTGCACGCGGTCGCCGACACCGGCGGCGAGAGGAAGTACCGCAGGTCGACGGGATAGATGTAGGGAACCGGAATGTTGGGTGTGTCGCGAAGTTGCCACTCCGCCAGCAGGATCGCTGCAGAGAACAACGCGTTCGTGCGCAGCCGATGACTCCGGCAGAACGAGATCAGCTGGTGGGTCTGGCGTTCGGTCAGCCGACATCGAGCCACGGGGACACGCATGGGCAGACCGGGTCGGACGTCCGCGGTTGCCCGCCGGGATGGAGGTAGCGCGTGGGCGAACATGGCGGGCATGAACCGCTCGAGTCCGGACCGCTTCTGCTCCTGTACGCCTCGTTCGGCGAGCGTGACCTCCAAGGACACGGGCGCGGGCTGGACCGTGACCGGGGGAAGGCTTCCCGTGCGGACGAGGTCTGTATAGGACGAGAACAATTCCTCGACGAAGCTGTATTGGTGGTGTCCGTCGGCAACGCAGTGATGGATGTAGAGGGTCGGCTCCGCCTGTCCGTCACGAACGGTAAGACGAAGATGCATCAGCGATTCGCCCTGATCGAGGTGCATCCGAGGGGGTTCGGCCGCCGGATCGTCGAGCTCCACCACGTCCATTCCGGGGTGGAGTAGGTCATCGACGACGATCTGGTGGCGCCCGTCGGGAAGCCGCTCGAGGTGGCCGGCAAGAACCGGGTGCGCCTCGAGCAGCGCATCGAAGGCCGCCGACATCGCGTCGATTTCGACCGGACCCTTCACATGTGCGGTGAGACCCACGAAATTGTGTGTCTCGGCGAACATCTCCTCGCTGCGCGCCAAGTTGCGAATGGCCGAGGTTGGAAACATTCAGACTCCCTGGTGGTGTGCGGTCAGGACGTAGGAGATCATCCGCGCGTACTCGCTCTTCGAAATCCGATCGCCATCGGTATCGCACACGCGAGGACGATGCCCGTCGACCAAAGCAGAAGTCCGATCAATGGTTCCAGCACCGCTCCACCCAGCGACAGTCCGCGCATCGCCTCGACGGCATAACTCACCGGCTGATGCTCGACAATCGGCTGAATCCAGCGCGGATACTGCTCGAGCGGCACGAAGCCGGTGCTGAAGAACATCAGCAGTCCCCAGATGATCTCCGTGGACTCCACCGCAATCGTCTTCGCCGAGTACAAAGCGAGCGTGATGACGGCCACCGTGAACGCCAACCCGAATGCAGTCGGGATGAACAGCCACGCCACCGAAGCCAGGATTCCCTGCCGGAAACGGAAACCCAGCACGAACGCGGCACACATGATGACCACGGTGGTTCCCACGATCCGGATCGCATCGGCAGCCAGCCTCGACAACAGGTCGGACGCCCGGTGCACGGGCAGCACCCACAATCGTGACAGCAAGCCGTCCGTGCGTTCACGCATGAGACCCATTCCGCCGACCATCGAACCGGACATGGCCCCGACCATTGCGATCAACGGGACGCTGCGATACAGAGCACTGTCGCCGGTGACCTCCGAAATACCTTTCCCCAGAACGATGTTCACTGTCACGAGCAAGGCAACGGGCATGATCAGTGACTCGAGCACGGTGGCAGGATCGCGGCTCCACCGACGAAGTACTCGCGCGGTGAGCACCCAGGTGTTCGGTACGAGCCGCCGGGGCGAGTTCTCCCAGGTGCCCCGCCCAACCGTCATGCCTTCCGATGCAACGGCCATCATCGCCGCCTCGATGCAACGAGACGGTGCAGCGGAATCACAATCACTATCAAGCCCGCCAGCCAGGCCATTGCAGGTCCGATGACGGACCACGTCACCTCGCCGGTCGCTGCCGTGCTGTCTCCTGCCAAGGCGCGCAGTGTGTGGACGAATTGCGATATCGGTTGATCCCGGACGAAGGATTGGATCCACTCCGGGAACCGTTCAGCCGGTTGCAGACCGACCGACAACTGACCGAAGATCATGACCGGCAGCAGCATTAGGGGCACGGTGGCCTCCGGATTCTCCGTCGCAACGCCGATCAGGTCCCCGAGCAACGACAGTGCCGCGCCAATCAGCAGCGCCACGAGGCAGAAGCCCACGGTGTGCGCCACGCCGCCGTAGAACCGGAACCCGATCACATGACCGCAAATCAGCGCGACCGCCAGGGCCACGGAACAGCGATACATGCTGGCCGACATCCGCGAGGCGAGCGGTATCAGCGAGGGAATCGGCATTGCCTTGAATCGCCGGTTTATGCCCTGCACCGAGTCGGTGGCTGAGCGGAACGCCGCCGAAAGTGCGGCGAACGCGATCCCATTCAGTGCGATCAGCGGCATTAGATACTGTGCATAGCTGCCCGTGCCCTCGATGAAGGCACCCACGATGTGTTTGAGTGGGATGTAGAAGCCGGCCGTGAACATGATCGACGCGGCGACCAGGGTGACCACTTCGCCATTCCGCAGGGTAGGTGTGATCACGCGAACCGTCAGCACCCACCATTGCCGGGCGGTCGATGTCGGCGGACGGACAGCCAGCCGGGCGGCCAAAGTATCGATCACGAGAGCAGTTCCGCTTCAACGCGTCTCGCGGAGATCTGTCCCGTGTTGTCGGACGTCAGTGCTAGAAACACTTCGTCAAGCGAGGGTCGCCGCAGAGCGATGTCGCGCAACTCGATGTTCGCCGCACCCAACTGCGACAGGGCCTGCACTAGGGTGTTCGGGCCGTCGGGAGCGGGCATGGCGATGCGGTCGGATGCCGGCGTCAACGCCGCACGGTTCTCCTGGGGCAACAGCGAACCGAGCGCCTGGGCCGTGGCGGCCAGATCCTCCAAGTGCAGCGGGACGATTTCGCAGTAGGTCGCTCCGGCGCGCTCCTTGAGTTCGTCGGCGGTTCCCTGCGCGATTACCATGCCGTGGTCGATCACGATGATACGGTCACTCAGCGCGTCCGCCTCCTCGAGATATTGGGTGGTCAGCACCGTTCCGATGCCCGCACCCTTGAAGTCGGACACCAGGTTCCAGATACTTTGCCTGCTGCGTGGATCCAGTCCGGTCGTGGGTTCGTCGAGAAACACCACCTCGGGACGGACCACCAATCCACAGGCGATGTCGATGCGCCGGCGCATCCCACCCGAATAGGTACTGACGCTTCGGTCCGCCGCGTCGGCCAGGTCGAATTGGTCGAGAAGTTCCTTCGCGCGCGATCGCGCATCCGACTTCTTGAGCCCCTGCAGTCGACCGAACATCACCAGGTTTTCGCGCGCGGTCAGCAGGTCGTCAAGGGCCACCTGCTGGCCGGTGAGCATGATGGAACGCCGCACTCCGGCCGGATCGGTGAGCACGTCATACCCGGCGACTGCCGCGCGGCCGCCATCCGGCCGGGTGAGCGTCGACAGGATGTCCACCGTTGTCGTCTTGCCTGCCCCATTGGGACCAAGTAAGCCGAGCACCTCTCCGTGGGCGACCTCGAAGCTGATGTCACGCAGTGCGACGACGGAACCGAACGACTTGGAGATCTGGTCGACGACTACGGCCTTACTGTGTCGGGACATTCACGCTCTCCTACGCCTCAATCGACGACAAGTCCACTAGTGCCATCTCCTCATTGGCGGAGTCGTTTTCATCCTCCGTGACGGCCTGCCGGCTCAGTTCCGTCAGGGCGACCGAAAATGCTTCGGCGAGTGATCCAGCCAAACCCGGCTCGATCCGCCGGGTGTCATACCACCAATCCATATGCAGCACACCAGCCGAACGATAAACCCGGAGCTCGACAGCATGACCCATTCCTGGGATCGCCTCGCGCACCGGCATCGCCGTGTCCGTGTCGAATTGAACTGGATCATCACCCGACGGAGGGGACGGTAGGTCAGGGATTGCTCCGACGTGCGATAGGTAGATGTCGGCTGGGCGGGTGGCGCCGAGCAGCCCTGCGGTTGGTGCGTACATGTACCGCAACAGCCCGTACCCGATTCCGTAGTGCGGCACGGCCTTCAGTGCGTCGTTCACGTCGTCGAACAGTTGCCTGACCTTCACTCCTTTGCCCTTCGCGCACGCCAGAGCGATGGGATAGACGGTGGTGAACGAGCCAACCGTCCGGCGTAGGTCGACGTCCGGCCTCAGAACAGACCGGCCAGGTCCGCCGAGGTCAACGGCGACGGTACCCTCACCGACCGTTTCCGCGATCGTCCGGCTCAATGCGGCCACCAGGATTTGGTCGTTCGACAACCGAAGCCTGCGCCGCGCGTCGTCGACTTCCATTGTTTCAGAGACAGTCAGCTTCGACGACAATCGCACCAGGACGTCAACCTCTGGTTGCTGCCCATCTCCCGGGCTGGCCACCCGCAGGGTCGCTTTCGTCGCGTTCTCCAGCCAGAAACCACGACTCTCGATGACCGCGGGATGCGTGGCGAGCGCGGCGCAACGCTGTGACCACTCGCGCCACGATGTGGTGACGGGTTGCAGCTCGATGTCTTCACCGGCCAGGTGCTGCCCGAACGCGGTAAAGATGTCGGTGAGAAGGATGTCACGCGAGGCGTTGTCGCCCACCATCGCGTGCAGGCTGATCGCCAGGTAGCACGGGCCACCAGGCAGGCCACGGATGTACGCGGCGGTCAACGGCGGGCTCGACAGGTCCGGCCCCTGAAGCTCCTCCTTGAGGATCTCGAGCACGGCTTCCCGCTCCTGCGGGCTTCCGGGCGGCACGCCGTCGGTGAGCGACCGGGTGGTCAGGTCGGTGAACTCCTTGGGTTCGTCGACGTGTTGCTCCCACGTTCCCGCCCGCTGAACGATCCGCAGTCGCAGCGCATCGTGATGATTCGTCACGGCCGCGAGCACCGACCGGATGTCATCCACCGCGACGTCGGGTCGCAGTTGCAGGATGACGGGAATGCGCCAGCGGCCGATATCCCGCAGTCCATGCTCGAGGAAGTATGCGATGTTGGGCGGGACGGGGGGATTCACGGAGTCAACTGGTGACTGGCGAGCTAGGCCGCCCGCCGTATATCGGGCGGTGAGTGCGCCGGCCAGGGCAGCCAAGCTCTCGTGCTCGTAGAGGTCCTGCGGCGTGAGGTCGAGTCCCTCGTTCGCAGCGGTCATCGCTACGCCGATCGCGATCAGTGAATCACCGCCGAGCTCGAAGAAATTGGCCTTCCGGTCGATCACCTCGACACCCAGACACTGCGCCCAAATGCGCTGCAGGATTGCTTCAACCGGCGATTTGCCGTTGGCGGTGGCCACGCCCCGATCACCAGCGGTCTCAGCCGAGGACGCCATCGTCGCCCCGTTCATCGCGGTGCCACTCTCTGCCCGCTCGGCCGTCGGCTTGCGGTCGATCCAATGCCTCTGGCGCACAAAGGGATAACCCGGGAGCGAAACACGGTTCGGTCGACGGCCCGCTGACAGCGGCGACCAGTCGACGTCGACGCCCGCTGACCAAAGCGCTCCGAGAGCGAGCAGGAACGTGTCGCGATCGCCCTTGTTCTGAACTTGGTGGCGCATGAGCCGTACGGCACGGTGCGCATTCGACCACCTGGGGTGACGCATTGCGGAGGCCGTCAGGCTCCCACCAGGACCCACCTCGACGACGACGCGAGACGGATCGGCAAGCAGCACCTCGAGTTCGTCGGAAAACCTTACGGTTGACCGTATTTGGCGTGCCCACATCGCTGGATCGGTTGCCTCGCTCGCGGACGTCCAGGTTCCGGTGACGTTCGAAAGCAAGGGTATCTGCGGCTCGTGAAGCGTCAGGCGAGACAGAAAGCCCTTGAACTCCGGAATCACGGGATCCATCAACCGCGAATGGAAGGCATGCGCCGTGCGGACCCGACGAGCGACGATCCCCTCGTTGGAGAGGCGATCCTGGAACTTGCGAATGTCTTCATCGGACCCCGCTACGACGCAGCTGCCAGGATCGTTGACCGCGGCGAGATCGACGTCTGGGGAAAGGTACTCGGCCAGGGCATCGGGACTCAGGGGCACCGCGACCATGACACCACGTGCTGATGCGTGCATGAGGCGGGCGCGCACCGACACCGCCTTGACCGCCGTGGGGAGATCGAAGACTCCTGCGATGGTGGCCGCGACGTACTCGCCGATGCTGTGTCCCGCCAACGCCGCCCCGCGAACACCGTAGGATTCGACCAACTTCGCCAGCGCGTATTCCACGGCGAACAGGGCGGGTTGGGCCCGATCGGTGCGCTCCAAGTTCCGTCCAGCCCCATCGAATACCTCCCCACGCAGGTCGATACCCAACTCCTCGTTGAACCCCACCGCGCACAGATCGAAGTGCTCGGCGAACACGGGCTCGGATTCGTAGAGGCCGCGCGCCATCCCGGTGTGCTGGGCACCTTGCCCTGGAAAGAGGAAGACGACTCTTTCCGCATTCGATTCGCTGCTCTGCGGGGACTCGCCGACGAAGACGTTGTCGTGCTCGGACGCCTGCAGCACCGCTGCCGCGTGCTCCTGATCGTTGACGACCGCGGCCATCCGGACGTTCTCTTGTCGGCGCCCCGCAAGGGTGAATGCGACGTCGAACGGGTTCAGCTCGTCTGGGCCGCACAGTTCGGCAGCCAGCGCGGAGCGGGAGTTCTCCAGAGCCTCTGCGGTTCGAGCTGACAACGTAAGGACCTGCGGACCGTGTTGGGTGCCGGCTGGCGAAACCACAGGCGCCTCTTCCAGGACGACATGTGCGTTGGTGCCACCCACACCAAACGAGCTGACCCCGGCGCGACGAATGCCGTCCCATTCCCATGGCCCGTACTCGCTGCGGACCACGAACGGCCCTCCGTCGAGGCGCAGTTCCGGGTTGGGACGGGTGAAGTGCAGCGTTCCCGGGATTGCCCGGTGTTCGAGGCACAGAATCGTCTTGACCAGACCGGCGATCCCGGACGCTACCTCCAAGTGGCCGATGTTGGACTTGACCGAACCCACGAAGCATGGGCCAGACCTGGCAGCCGTGGAAACGCCGAACGCCTGCCGCAACCCTTCTAGCTCGATCGGGTCGCCGAGTGGCGTGCCGGTTCCGTGGGTCTCGATATAGCTGACGGTCGATGCATCGATGCCCGCTACCGCATGCGCCTCGGCGATGGCCTCGGCCTGACCGGCGGCATTGGGCGCCGCGTAGTTCATCTTCGTCGATCCGTCGTTGTTGATCGCCGATCCCCTGATGACGGCGCGAATGCGATCTCCGTCGTCGACAGCGGCCTCAAGTGGCTTGAGCACCACGACGGCGACGCCGCTGCCGAAGATGGTGCCATCCGCCCTGACGTCAAACGGCCTGCAATGGCCGCTCGCCGACGCCATCGATCCGGGTTGGTACCAGTATCCGACGCGGTGCGGGACCCTGATCGACGCGGCACCGGCCAGAGCGATGTCGCATTCACCGCTGAGCAGGCTCTGGCAGGCCAGGTGCACCGCGACCAGTGACGACGAGCATGCCGTCTGAACCGAAAGTGCCGGGCCGCGCAGATTGAATTGGTGTGACGCCCGGGTCGCCAGATGATCTTTGTCGTTCTGCAGCGACAAGTTGATCATCTCAAAGCTGGCCCCTTGCCCCATGATTAGGTACGGGTCGTAGTGCGACATGAGGTTGTTCAGCAGATAGCCACTCGCGGAGCTCGTTCCGAGCACTCCGATCGAATCATCGGACTGCGCCGGATCGCAGCCGGCGTCTTCCAGCGCGTGCCATGCCGTCTGGAGGAACAGTCGATGTTGGGGATCCATCATCCGAGCGGCCTGCGGCGTGAAACCAAAGAATTCAGCGTCGAATTCGTCTATGCCGGCCATGAGCGCCGCGCGCCTGACATACGCATGATTCGACAGAGCCTTTTCGCTCACGCCGCCGGCTATCAGCTCGTCCTCCGACAAGGTGACGATGGATTCCTCACCGCGCCGCAGGTTCCGCCAGAACGCTGACACGGATTCGGCGCCGGGGAATCTACCGGCCATGCCGACGACCGCAATGGCGTTGGGTGGGAATTCTGTACTGTCAGTCACGCTCGTTGTCCTGCCGTCCGCCGCTTTGCGGCCCGTTGGCGCGCTGCGGCACGTTGATGGGTTCGATCGCGAAGTCCATTCGCGGGCTCGGTGGGGTCCTGCCCGGCCAGGCCGAGCTGATCGATGAGATCGGCCGTGAGATCTTGCAGTGAGGCACCCTGCAACAGAAGTGCCACGGGCGGCTCGACGCCGAAGTCCCCGCGAGTGGTATTCCTGATCCGCACGGCCATCAGCGAATCCATCCCCAGTTCGATCAACGGCTGGTCCGTCTCGATGGCCCAGCCATCGGGGTAGCCCATGATTGCCAGAATGCGTCCGCGCAGCCGCTCGGTGATGACCCGGTCGGCCTCGAGAGCATCGAGTTCGCGAAGCGCGTCGGGACCCGGCCAGTCATCGCCGTCGCTCAGGGCGTCCAACTCGTCGACCAGCCTTGCGAAGTAGCCGAGTCCGCTGATCTCTGGGAACGCGGCCGCTGCCCGGTCAAGACGTAGCCGTGCGACACCAGCTCGGGTGAGGTCGCCGCCCACCAGCGACTCCAGGGCCTCGATGCCTTCGGCGGGAGCAATGGGATCGAGCACACTCAGCGTCAGCGAGCGGGCGACTCCGACGTCCGACCACTGGCCCCAATTGATCGCGGCGGCAGGCAGACCCGATGCTCTTCGCCACGCGACCAGCGCATCGAGCCAGGCGTTCGCGCAGGCGTACGCGCCTTGCCCTGGCGAGCCCAACAACGAAGCCATCGAAGAGAAGCCAACCCACCAGTCGAGCTGTCGGGAGGCTGTGACTTCGTGCAGCCGCAATGCGCCGGCCACCTTGGGCGTCCATACGCGTTCTAGGCTTTCCCTGCTGAGATTGGCCAGTAGACCGTCTTCGATCACGGCCGCGGCATGAACGACGCCCCGCACCGGCAATCCGGTCTCTTCTGCCGCCGTGACGAGCCGCTCCGCGACTCCCGCTGCGGCGACATCGCCCCGTAAGACGGCGATTTCGGCACGGCTTTCAAGGTCGGCAAGGATCGTCCGCTGCCCATCTCCCGCATCGGATCGACTGTTGAGCACGACGCGCCCGGCGCCGCTGTCGACGAGCCAACGGGCGACGACCACGCCCAGGCCACCGAGCCCGCCCGTGACGATGTACGAGCCGTCCGGGCGGACAACCGGATCCCGCTGGGGCGCAGTGACCGTCGCCCGCGAGAGCCGTTCGACAGCCCTGCTTTCCCCTCGCCACGCAATGATGTCGTCATTACCCGACAACCCCAGTTCCGTAGTCAGTCGCACATCGACGACGTGCGCCATATCGAGATCGACCAGAGTGGCGCGCAGGGCCGGGTGCTCATAAGCGAGGACCCGGATCAGACCTTTGAGAGCACCGATCGCTGGATCGCCCAACTCATCACCGTCAACGACGAGACCGCTGCGCGTTACCAACCACAGCCGTGGCGGCTTTCCGTGCCAGCCACCGACGATCGCGCGCACTGCAGCCGAGATGGCCAAGATCAAGTTCTGGGCGCGCGCCAGCGCACCATCCGCGTCGGTACCATCAAACGAGCGCCGTCCGATCAAGACGACGACACCTACCGGCGGAAGCTCGGGCTCCGCTGCAGCTCTCGCGAATGCCTCCAGCACTGCGGACTCATTTGACAAATCTGCGCTGATCACTCGCCGGGTGGGCGAACCGAAGCTGGTACTGAAGTCCACGGCGATCGCCGTCGCTTCGGCGTCATCGGTGAGCAGCAACCAGCTTCCGGCAGGTGGAGCCGATACGGCCGGGCCGCCGCTGCCCGACGAAGTCGGCGTCCGCACCCACACGGTGTCAAAGATCTTCTGCTCCAATGGTAATGGCACCGTGCGGCGCTCCACGCGCCGTAGGTAGACACCGGTGATTTCGGCGGTCGCCGTCCCAGCCTCATCCGTCAGGATGATCGAGCCCAGCTTGCCGGCACCGTCGCCGTCGAGGCTGACCATCTCGGCCCGGCATCGTGCCCGCCGGCCGACATCACCGAACACCCGGATCGTCTCGAAGGACACGGGTAGGTATGTCGCTTCGGCCGCATCCGACAACGATTCGGCCGGCATCGCGGCGGCCAGGCTCTGCAGCGCCGCATCGAGCATCACGGGATGTATTCGATAATCCCGATGCGGAGCAGCCTCCTCGGGGAGCACGATCTCGGTCTCCGAACGACCGCTGGGCATCCGAACGATTCGGGTCAATGCAGCAAACGCTTGCCCATGATGGGTACCAGTGCGTCGCAGGGCGGCGTACAGGTCGGCGGGCGACACGGCAGTCCCGCCCTCGGCAGGCGAGCCCGTCCGCCCAGCCGAACCATCCCGCTGTGCCATGTCGACGCGGGCCACCGCATGCCGACGCCAACTGCCGTCGGTTGAGCGCGACTGGATCTCGACGCGGATCCCATTGTCCGCGCTACGGATGAGCTGCGTCGTTACCCGGGTCTGGCCGTCCAAGGTCAGCATTTGCTCGATTTCGAGCCGACTCACCTCGACGGCCTCAACGGCCATGCCAAGGGCTACGCTGCCGGCAGCCAGCGCAATCTCGGCAAAAGCCGCTGCCGGCATGATCGGTTGGCCATGCACCTTGTGATCCGCCAGCCAGGGAATCACCTCGGTTCCGACGTCGGCCTGCCACACGTGGTCGCCGGATGGCATTTCGATGTGTGCACCAAGCAACGGATGAACATCGGACAACACCCGACTACCCGATCGATTCGCAACCCAGTACGTCGAATGCTGCCAGGGAGCCGGTGGGACATCCGTGAGCCGACCTCCGCTACCGGCAGACTGCGCCGTCGCGCCTGAATGCGGCCGAACCGCAGCGAGCTGCGTATGGAAGGTGAGGGCTTCGTGGTCGTCCCGGTTCAGCGTCACCGCCACGTGGGCATCGCCTCGCGGTCTGACGGACGCGAGCGTCTCGATGATGGCATGGACGAGCAGGGGATGCGGGCTGACTTCGATGAAGGTGGCGTGCTCGGCGCCTGCGGCGGCAACGGCCTGGCTAAACCGGACCGGGTTGCGCAGATTGGCCGCCCAGTACTCGGCGTCGAACACCGGTGCCGTGCCGCCGGTGTGGTCGTAGGTGGTGGTGATCAGTGAGATTCCTGGTGTTTTCGGCGCCAGACCGGCCAGCGCCGCGCGCAGCTCGGGCAACAGCGGGTCGATGATCGGATGATGGGAGGCGACGTCGACGTCGATCAACCGCGCCAGTCGGTTCCGCTGTTGCACAGCGGCGATCAGCTCATTCACGTCGCCCGGTGGCCCGGCGATGACCGTTTGGTTCGGCGAAGCGTAGACGGCCAGTGTGACGCGGGGATGGGAATCGATCAACGCCTGCGTATCCGCCGCGTCGAGTTCGAGCAACGCCATCGCGCCTTGGCCAGCCAGCCGCGACATCAACCGCGACCGGGTCGCAATGACCTGCAACCCCTCGTCCGCCGTGAGCGCTCCGGACACCACAGCCGCGCTGACCTCGCCCATCGAATGCCCGATCACCGCATCGGGTTCCACGCCGTAGGAACGCCACAGCTCGGTCAGCGCCAGCTGAACGCCCACCAGTACCGGCTGAATCCGCTCAATGCCAAGTACCGGTTCACCGCCAGTCAGCACCTCGCGCAGCGAGAAACCCACCTGTGCAACGAATTTCGTCTCCAACTCGGTGATCGCGGAGGCAAAGGGTGGCTCGTCGGCAAGCAACTGCCTGCCCATCCCAACCCACTGCGACCCCTGGCCGGAGTACACGAACACGGTCCCAGGCCCAGTCGTCCCCCCGTGTGGCCCCACCACGCCAACGGCAGGTTGGTTCTGCGCCAACGCCCGCAGGCCGCCCACCGCCTGAAGGCGGTCACACGCGGTTACCGTCGCGAGCCTGTCATGGCGCATGCGGTGCTGATCGAGCGTGTGGGCGACGTCGGCCATCGGCACATCCGAGCCGGCACCCTCCATCCAATCGGCCAGCGCACCTGCCCACGACGCCAACCGTTCGGGCGACTTACCCGACAACATCAACGTCGTCACCGCAGGTACGGGTTCCCGCTCCGAGGCGGGGTCCGGATCCGGGCCCTGTTCCATCACCACATGCGCATTCGTCCCACCGAAACCGAAGGCCGACACAGCAGCCCGCCGCGGGCCCGCGCTAGCGGGCCATTCAGTCGGCTCGCCGGTCGGAACGAACAGCCGCGTGGATGATGCATCGATCGCCGGATTCCACCGGGAGAAGTTCAGATTCGGTGGGATCTGCCCGTGCCTCAACGCCAACACCGCCTTGATGAAGCCCGCGATTCCCGCGGCCGCCTCCAGATGGCCCAAGTTCGTCTTCACGGCCCCCAGCGCGCACGGACTCTCACCGTGTCCGTATGTCGCGGCCAGCGCGTCGAACTCGATCGGATCCCCCAGCACGGTTCCCGTCCCGTGCGTCTCCACGTAGTTCACTGAGCTCGCCGCCACATCCCCGGTCCGCAGGGCCCCGGCGATCACGTCGCGCTGGGAAGGCGCGTTCGGCGCAGTTAGCCCGTTGGACCGCCCGTCCTGATTGACCGCCGAACCGCGCACCACCGCCAGCACCCGGTCGCCGTCGCGCACCGCATCAGTCAGGCGCTTCAGCACGACTACGCCACAGCCCTCGCCGCGGACGAAGCCATCGGCGTCGGCGTCGAAGCTCCGACACCGACCATGCGCAGAGAACATGCCCCACGAAGAAAGGGCGATCTGAGTTTCGGGGCGGAGAATGAGATTCACTCCCCCGGCCATCGCCAGGTCGCTTTCCCGCAGCCGCAGGCTCTGACACGCCAAATGGACGGCCACCAGGGAGGACGAACATGCCGTATCGACGGCTACCGCTGGGCCGCGCAGCCCGAGCAGATACGAGATCCGTCCCACTGTGACACTGTGGGCGTTCCCCGTCGCGGAATAAGCACTGAAGCCGCCGTCTGTTCCAGCGGAGGCATTTTGGTATTCGTTGTAGTAGACACCCATCATCACGGCGGTACGTGTTCCGGCCAGGGAATCCGGTGCGGTGCCGGCATGCTCGAGCGCCTCCCAAGCCACCTCCAGCAGAATCCGCTGTTGCGGGTCCATCGCCTCGGCCTCACGGGGGGAAATCCCGAAGAAATCGGCATCGAACCCGGCTACGTCGGGCAGGAAACCGCCCCACTTCGAGGACATCCGCCCTGGCGCCAATGGGTCCGGGTCATAGAAGGCATCGGCGTCCCAGCGGTCCGCGGGCACCTCGCTGATCGCATCCCCGCCATTGGTCAAGAAGGCCCAATAGCCCTCCGGCCCAACCACATCACCGGGGAAACGACATCCAATCCCCACCACCGCCACCGGCTCGGCCACCGCGATACGGGAGGCCTTGTCGAACTGATCCGCCAGCGCAGCACGCTGGTCGGCGGTCATGGCGGACACCCTGTCGAAGGTCGTTCTCATCAGATGCCGCTCTCACGACCGGCCGGAGCCGATTCCACACTGTCGAACAACGAATCCAACACACTGCTCGCCGGGTCGGGTGTCACATCGACAACCCCATTCTTGGAGCCATCCTCCGACTCTTCCCGTGGTGAAAGCATTTCCGCCAAATGCGCCGCCAACGATGAGATGGTCGGGTGGTCCCACACCGCGGTCGGCGACAAGTCGATGCCCATTGACTGCTTGGCCTCTCGTAGGAAAGTCATCGCCATCATCGAATCGACCCCCAACTCGGGGAACGGTCGATCCCTGTCCACTGCTGATTCCGGCATTCCGAGTTCGCGGGCCAGGATGGCGTGCAGCCCGATCTCGAGTTCGCCGAGGATGTTCTCGGCGGACATCTGCGACCATGTCCAGTTCGTTGGTGAAATGCGAAGCGTGTCGACGTTGTCGTCGGGCAGCAGACAATCCAGCACGCGGAGCGATCCCCGCGTGCGATACGCGGCTGCGAGTTGAGTCCAATCCGCTGCGACGACAGCGAACCGGACTCGGCGGTCCGGGCTCATCAGCACGGGCAGCGCTCGGATGGCGACCTCGTCGGGCATGGGCTGCAGTCCGACGTAGGTCTCTGGTTGCGCGTCTGCAAGGGATTTCCACAATCCCCAGTTGACGACGGTTGCCGCGAGCCCGAGGGCGCGACGCGCGAAGGCGAAGGTGTCGAGAAAGGCGCTTGTCGCGGTGTAGTGGCCGAGCCATCGTGAGCCGAGAAGACCAGAGATCGAAGAGAACAACACGAATTGGCGTACAGGAGTTTTGAGCGAGAGTTTGTGCAGCACCGAAAGCGCGTCCAGCTTGGGGCGGAACATGGCGTTCACGTCGTCGTCGGTCATGTCGCTGAGCAGCACCGGGCCGCCCGCCATGGCAGCCAGGTAGATCCCGTCGAGTTGGGGAAGGTCGGCGCCGAACCGTTCGAATAGTGCGGCCATCGCGGCTTCGTCCGCTGCATCAGCGGCAACGTGAACGAGTTTCGTCCCGGTCGACGCGAGGCTGGAAGCCAGCTCATCGAGTTGCGAGCCGGTATGTCGGGATACCGCGACGATTGTCGCGGCCCCCATATCCGAGAGTTGTCGGATGAGATGTGGCGCGATCTTGCCGGTAGCGCCGATGACGAGGTGACTGGTGTCACGCCTCAGCGTGGCGACCGGTACCGCCGGCGGGGTTCGCCGCTCAAGGCGTGGAACATGACGCAGACCGGCCTGGTACACGACCTGGTCCTCGCCATCGGCGGCACGCGTCTCGGTTATTACATATTGCACGATCAGCTCTGGTGGCACCGCTTCGTCGACATCGATGACGCTTCCCCAGATTCCGGGATGCTCCAACGCGAGCGTGCGGCCCAAACCCCAAAGGACCGCATGCGCTGTGTTTGCCCGGTCACCTTCGTCAACCGGCTGGGCGTTGCGGGTTACGACAAACAACTTGGGCGGCGACGTCATCCCGACAAGCGTTGTGGCAAGCCGCCTTAGCGCGTTGAACAGACGGTAAGCGGCGGCGACATCGAGGTGGGCAGACGAGACGGGCGGCGCGTAAAGCACGTTGTCAGTGCCGACGAGGGCGTTGAGTACTGCGGCATTGTCGCCGTCCTCGTCCAGCACCGAGGGCGCAAGAACCGCAACCCGAGAATCTACGCCGAGGACTTGTCCCAATTCGACGCCCACATCGGCGTCTGCCAACACGAGCCATGAGCTGTCGCTTGTGGTTTCGATCGCGGGCAGTTCACGAACACGCCAGGTGGGCTCGTAGAACCAGTCCTTGAGTGTGCCGTCGCCGTCCTGCGACGCGGGAATGAATTGCACCGGAATTCCATTGGGGTGCTTGGGCTTCGGTGCTTCCGGTGGGGTGATCCAGTGGTGGGTGTGGTGCCAGGGGGTGGTGGGCAGGGCCGGGTGTGGTTCGGCTGGGTGCTCGGTTTGTGGTGGGTGGGTGGTGCGGGTGGTGTTGAGGTTGGTATGGACGG
>JAOPVF010000242.1 GCA_025963195.1 Mycobacterium sp.
AGAGTTACGGCGGCAAGAGCGGTAGGGAAACGCCCGGTCCCATCCCGAACCCGGAAGCTAAGCCTACCAGCGCCAATGATACTGCCCCTTCGGGCGGAAAAGTAGGACACCGCCGAACACCCATTAGAAATCACCCCCCACACACAGTGGGGGGTGATTTCTAATTTGCGGATAGACGAATTCAATTCGTCCTTCTTCGCGATGTGTGGGGTGGCCCCGTATCCTTTTGCGGGAGGGTCGGTGGAACAGGAAAGGCATACGTGGCTAGCGACAGGCAGGACGGCAGCGAGGAGCGACCTCCGCGGCGAGCTACCAACGCCGGCGGACCGCATCGCGGGCCGCGCGATCGTCGCGGTACGCCACGGTCGTCGAGCCCCGACCGGGCACGACGAGCGCAGCCAAGGCCGCCCGACGCGGGTGACGCATACAAGCCTGCCGGCCCCCCGCTGCCGGCCTCGATCGAGGCCAGGCAACTGGCCCCCGACGTCCGCGGTGAACTCATCACGCTGGACAAGGCAACCGCGGATTACGTTGCGCGCCATCTAGTTGCGGCAGGCGAGCTCCTCGACGACGACCCGCAGGCTGCCCTCGAACACGCGAAGGCAGCCCGCAACAGGGCAGCCAGAATCGCCGCCGTCCGAGAGGCAGTGGGTATCGCGGCCTATCACTGCGGCGACTGGGCGCAGGCACTCGCGGAGCTGCGTGCCGCCCGCCGGATGGGCAGCAAGTCACCGCTACTGCCGTTGATCGCCGACTGCGAGCGCGGTGTCGGCAGGCCCGAACGGGCGATCGAGCTGGCCAAGGGACCCGAGGCCGCCGAACTCACCGGCGACGACGCCGACGAACTGCGCATCGTGGTCGCAGGCGCCCGGTCGGATCTCGGGCAGAACGAACAGGCGCTGGCCATCCTGTCGACGCCGCCACTGGACCCAACCCGGACGGGTACGACGACGGCCCGCCTCTTCTACGTCTACGCCGATACGCTGCTCGCGCTCGGCAGGCAGTCCGAAGCGCTGCAGTGGTTCATCAACACCGCGGCCTCCGACCTCGAGGGCGTCACCGACGCCGAAGAACGCATCACGGAGCTGTCCTGACGTGACGACGCTCGCCCAGGAGCACGACTGCCTGCTCCTCGACCTCGACGGCACCGTGTTCCGCGGTGATCAGCCGACACCGGGTTCCGTCGACACCCTCGCAACCATCGAGGCCCGCACCCTGTTCGTCACGAACAACGCCTCGCGGGCACCGGGCGCCGTCGCAGAGCACCTGATCGCGATGGGCTTCGCCGCCAAGGCCGACGACGTGGTCACCAGCGCTCAGAGCGCGGCGCGACTGCTGGCGGCCCAATTGCCCGCTGGGTCAGCGGTTCTCGTCGTTGGTACGGAGGCGCTCGCAGACGAGGTCCGCAACGTCGGGCTGCGCCCCGTCCGGCAGTTCGCCGACGATCCCGCTGGCGTGGTGCAGGGACACTCGCCGGAGACGGGGTGGACCCAGCTTGCCGAGGCGGCGCTCGCCATCCGCGCGGGTGCGTTGTGGGTGGCGGCCAACGTGGATCGCACCCTGCCGTCCGAGCGCGGCCTGCTTCCGGGAAACGGCTCGATGGTCGCCGCCCTGCGCACCGCCACCGACCAGCACCCGCAGGTGGCGGGGAAACCGCAACCGACGCTGCTGAACGACGCCCTGGCGCGCGGACGGTTCGACAACCCGTTGGTCGTCGGTGACCGCATGGACACCGACATCGCGGGCGCCAACGCCGCGGGGCTGCCGAGTCTCATGGTGCTCACCGGCGTCAACACGGCCGCAGACATGGTCTACGCCATCCCCGAGGAGCGGCCCAACTACGTCGCCGACGATCTGCGCTCGCTCAACGGCGCGGCGAGCACGCTGCAGGTCGCACCGCATCCGGCCTGGCGGGTCGACGTCGCTCCCGACGCGGTGACCGTGCACTGGACCGGGAAGGACGCGCAGGATCCCCTGACGGTAGTGCGCGCCACCGCGAGTGCCATCTGGGATGCCGGGATGGACGGGCGGCCGTTCACCGTCACGGCCGGCGACGACACCGCACACCAGGCGCTGGAACGCTGGTCGCTGCTGCGCGCCTAGCCGTGAATCGGCTAGCGTGAATCGCGACATGACTACCGATCCCGACCAGATCCGTTCAGAGATCACTTCGTTGCTAGCGCTGCTGCCCGAACCGGACGACGCCGACGCCGACGTCGAGGTCATCGCCGAGCGCCTGGAGCAGGCGCACGACCTGTTGGTGCAGGCACTGGAGTCCGTGGACAGGAGCGCAGCGACCGGGGAAGATGTGCTGGCCTCGGGCGGGGGTGTTGCGCCTTCCGGATTCGGCGGGTGAACTCACGTGACCCGTCGTACCCGCGTTGACGCGGAACTGGTCCGGCGTGGCCTGGCGCGGTCGCGCCAGCAGGCCGCCGAGCTCATCGGCGCCGGCCGAGTCAGGATCGACGGCATGCCTGCGGCCAAACCCGCGACGGCGGTTTCCATCGATGCCAGCCTCACCGTCTCCGGCGCGGACGAACGCAGCTGGGTGTCACGCGGCGCCCACAAGCTCATCGGCGCACTGGACGCGTTCGGCGTGCCGGTGGCGGGCCGTCGCTGCCTGGATGCGGGTGCCTCGACCGGCGGGTTCACCGAGGTTCTGCTGGACAGGGACGCCCGCGAAGTCGTCGCGGCCGACGTCGGTTACGGCCAGTTGGCGTGGCCTCTGCGGTCCGACCCGAGGGTGCGGGTGATGGAACGCACCAACGTGCGCGAACTCACCGCTGACGCCATCGGCGGACCCGTCGACCTGGTGGTGGCGGACCTGTCGTTCATCTCGCTGGCCACCGTGTTGCCTGCCTTGGTGTCGTGCGCGTCCGTGGACGCCGATATCGTTCCCATGGTGAAGCCACAGTTCGAGGTGGGCAAGAGTCGCGTCGGCCCAGGTGGAGTGGTCAGTGACCCAGGGCTGCGGGCCGAATCGGTGCTCGGGGTCGCACACCGCGCCACCGAACTCGGTTGGCACACCGTCGATGTCACCGCGAGTCCGCTGCCCGGCCCGTCCGGCAACGTCGAGTACTTCCTTCGGCTGCGGGCCAGCACGGACCAGCCGCTCGTCGGTGACGTGCTGGCAGGCGCCGTGGCCAGCGCCGTCGAGGAGGGGCCGCAGTGACCACCGACCGCACCATACTGCTGGTGGTCCACACCGGCCGCGAAGAGGCCACCGAGACGGCGCGGCGGGTGGAGAAGGCGCTCGGCGAGCACGGCATCGGCCTACGCGTGCTGGCGGCGGAGTCGGTCGACCACGGTCTGCAGCAGGTGCCCGACGTCCTGCGCAGCCTTGGCTCGAGCATCGAGATCGTCGACGCCGAGGAACGCGCGGCCGAGGGCTGTGAGTTGGTGCTCGCGCTCGGCGGTGACGGCACGTTCCTGCGCGCTGCGGAGTTGGCCCGCAACGTCGAGATTCCGGTTCTCGGCGTCAATCTCGGCAGGATCGGATTCCTCGCCGAGGCGGAGAACGACGCCATCGACTCGGTGCTTGATCACGTCATCGAACGCGACTACCGCGTCGAGGAGCGGATGACCCTCGACGTCGTCGTGCGCGTCGACGGGCGCATCGCGCAACGCGGCTGGGCGCTCAACGAGGCCAGCCTGGAGAAGGGGCCCAGACTCGGCGTGCTCGGGGTGGTGCTCGAGGTCGACGGCCGCCCGGTGTCCTCCTTCGGCTGCGACGGCGTGCTGGTATCCACCCCGACCGGCTCCACGGCGTATGCCTTCTCGTCGGGAGGTCCGATCCTGTGGCCCGATCTCGAGGCAATCCTGGTGGTGCCCAACAATGCTCACGCGTTGTTCGCCCGCCCGATGGTGACCAGCCCCGACGCGTCGATCGCGATCGAGGTCGAGGCGGACGGCCACGACGCCATGGTGTTCTGCGACGGGCGGCGCGAGATGGTGGTGCCTGCCGGCGGACGCCTCGAGGTCACGCGGTGCGGGACCTCGCTGAAGTGGGTGCGGCTGGACAGCGCCCCGTTCACCGACCGGCTGGTTCGCAAGTTCCGCTTGCCCGTCACGGGTTGGCGCGGCCAGTAGTGCTTGCCGAGATCCGGATCGAGGCGCTCGGCGCCATCAATGCCGCCACCGCCGAATTCGACCGTGGCCTCACCGTCCTGACCGGGGAGACCGGAACGGGCAAGACGATGGTCGTCACCGGCCTGCACCTGCTCGGCGGTGGCCGTGCGGACGCCAGCTGGGTGCGGTCGGGCTCCGAGCGTGCGGTCGTCGAGGGCCGGTTCACCACGACCGACGTCGGTGAGCACGTGTCCGTCAAGGTGGACGACATCCTGGATTCCTCTGGTGCCGAGCGCGATGACGACGGCAGTGTGATCGCGGCGCGTTCGGTCAGCAGAGATGGCCCGTCGCGGGCCTACCTCGGCGGCCGCAGCGTGCCCGCGAAGTCGTTGGGTACCTTCACTACTGAGCTCCTGGCGTTGCACGGCCAGAACGATCAGCTCCGGCTGATGCGGCCCGACGAACAGCGCGTTGCATTGGACCGGTTCGTCGACGGGGACACCCGGCTGGCGCGCTATCGCAGTATCCGCGACGAATGGCTGGCGGCCCGTCGGGACCTGGCCGACCGCAGGCAGCGCGCACGGGAACTGGCGCAGGAAGCCGACCGGTTGAAGTTCGGGCTCAACGAGATCGACGCCGCCGCGCCGGACCCCGGTGAAGACGAAGCGCTGGTGACCGAGATCCGGCGGTTGTCCGAGCTGGATGCATTGCGGGAGGCCGCGCAGTCCGCGCGGGCAGCGTTGTCCGGTCAACTGGACGAGGCGCCCGAGGCCGGTGCGACGTCGGCGGTCGATGGCGTCGCGCATGCGAAGACGGCGCTGGAGTCGACCGACGACACGGCGCTGCGGGCCCTCGGCGGTCGGCTCGGCGACGCGCTCGCCGTGATCGGCGACGTGTCGACCGAGCTGGGTGGCTATCTGACCGAGTTGCCCAGCGACGCAAGCACATTGGAGAACAAGCTGGCCAGACAGGGTGAGCTTCGCAATCTCACCCGCAAGTACGCCGCGGACATCGACGGCGTCCTCGATTGGGCCCGTGATGCACGGGATCGCCTGGCGCAGCTCGACGTTTCCGAGGAGACCCTTGCGGCGCTGGCCCAGAAGGTCGACGAGCTGCGCGTGACGCTGGTGGCGGCCGCAGCTGAGCTCACCAAGGTTCGGACCAAGGCCGCGAAGGCCCTGGCCAAGGCGGTCACCGCCGAGCTCGCGGGCCTGGCCATGGCGGGCGCGGGGTTCAGCATCTCGGTGAGCCCGCTGGTCGCGCGGGGCGATGACTCGGCGCCGCTGGTTCTGCCGTCCGGCGAGACGGTGCACGCAGGGCACGACGGTGTGGACGCCGTCGAGTTCGGCTTCACCCCGCATTCCGGGTCCGACGTGCTTCCGCTGGCGAAGAGCGCCTCCGGTGGTGAGCTGTCCCGCGTCATGCTGGCGCTCGAAGTGGTGCTCGCGGCGTCTGCGGAGGGCACCACGATGGTCTTCGACGAGGTCGACGCCGGCGTCGGTGGCCGCGCGGCGGTTCAGATCGGGCGCCGGTTGGCGCGGTTGGCCCGCACACATCAGGTGATCGTCGTCACGCACCTGCCGCAGGTTGCCGCATACGCCGACGTCCACCTGGTGGTCGACAGCGGTGCGGGGCGCAGTAAGTCGAGCGTGGTGCGTCGGCTGGACGACGAGGACCGCGTCGCCGAGCTGGCGAGGATGCTGGCCGGGCTCGGCGAATCGGACAGCGGGCGCGCGCATGCACGCGAACTTCTCGAGTCGGCACGGGTCGACACTGCGACCTAACCGTGTTGCAGATGTGACAGAACATAACTTGTGAGGCTGGTGTTACGGCGCGCCTCCACCTCTACCTGAGGGTTGGCCGACAGAATCAGCGGAATGAAGATGTCAGCGCTGCTCTCGCGTAATGCCGGTTCCCGACCGGGCGTCTCGGGTACCGCCCGCGTCGACCACGACGTGGATCGGCTGCTGAGACGCATCGGACCTGGCGACATCGTCGTCATGGACGCGCTCGACCTCGACCGCATCACCGCCGACGCACTCGTCGAAGCCGACATCGTGGCCGTGGTGAACGCGTCACCGTCGATCTCGGGCCGCTACCCGAACCTGGGCCCCGAGGTGCTCGTCGCCAACGGCGTGATCCTCATCGACGACGCGGGCCCCGAGATCTTCAAGAAGATCAAGGACGGCGCGCGGATCCGCCTCAATGAAGGCGGGGTGTACACGGGTGATCGCCGGATCGCTCTCGGCACCGAACGCACTGCCGAGGCGATTCACGACCTGATGCACGACGCGAAGAGCGGTCTGGTCGCTCACCTCGAGGCATTCGCCGGAAACACCATCGAATTCATTCGCAGCGAGAGCCCGCTGCTCATCGACGGCATGGGCATCCCGGACATCGACGTCGACCTGCACCGCAGGCACGTCGTGATCGTCGCCGAGGAGTCGAACGCCGCCGAGGACCTGAAGGCGCTCAAGCCATTCATCAAGGAGTATCAGCCGGTGCTGATCGGCGTCGGGACCGGAGCCGACGTGCTGCGCAAGGGCGGCTATCGACCCGCGCTCATCGTCGGTGACCCCGAGTCGATGAGCGTCGAGGTGCTCCGCTCGGGTGCCCAGGTGGTGCTGCCCGCCGACGCCGACGGTCACGCCAAGGGTCTGGAACGCATCCAGGACCTTGGCGTGGGAGCCATGACGTTCCCCGCCGCCGGATCGGCCGCCGACCTGGCGCTGCTGCTGGCCGATCACCATGGCGCATCGCTGATCGTCACCGCTGGTCACACCGCGAACATCGAGGAGTTCTTCGACCGCACGCGGCAGCAGAGCCTCCCGTCGACGTTCCTCACCCGTTTGAAGGTGGGGGAGAAGCTCGTCGACGCGAAGGCGGTCGCCACGCTCTACCGCAGCCGCGTCTCCGGCGGCGCCATCGCGCTTCTGGTGCTGGCCATGCTGTTGGCCGTCATCGTCGCGCTGTGGGTGTCGCGTGCCGATGCCACTGTCCTGCAGTGGGTCTCGGACTACTGGGATCGGTTCCTGCTTTGGGTGCAGGGCATCGTCACCTAGGAGCGCCATGATTTCCCTCCGCTCGCATGCCATTTCGCTGGCCTCGGTCTTCCTGGCATTGGCCATCGGTGTGGCGCTGGGCTCCGGCTTGCTGTCGAATACGCTGCTGTCCGGTCTGCGCGACGACAAGCACGAGATGCAGAACCAGATCAACGGCCTGACCGACGACAAGAACGCGCTCAACGAAAAGCTCAGCGCGGCTGGCGAATTCGATGCGCAGATGTCGCCGCGGATTCTGCGTGATGCGTTGACGGGGAAGTCGGTCGTGGTCTTCCGCACCCCTGATGCCGCCGACGACGACGTCGACGCGCTGACCCGCATCATCGGTTCGGCCGGCGGCACGGTGTCGGGCACCGTCGCGTTGACCCAGGAGTTCGTCGATGCAAACTCGGCGGAGAAGCTGCTGTCGGTGGTGAACTCGCCGATCGTGCCGGCCGGGCGACAGCTGAGCACCAAGTCGGTGGATCAGGGATCGCAGGCAGGCGACCTGCTTGGCATCGCGCTGCTGCGAGCCAGGGCACCGGGGGCACCCGCCGTCGACGACGGCCAGCGCGACGCCGTCCTGACCGCGCTGCGCGACACCGGCTTCATCACCTACGGCAGCCAGCGGGTCGGCGCCGCCGACACGGCGCTGATCGTCACCGGTGGTGGCCTGGGGGAGGACGCGGGCAATCAGGGTGCCACCGTGGCGCGCCTCGCCGCAGGCCTGGCGCCCCACGGAGCTGGCACGGTGGTGGCGGGGCGTGACGGTTCCGCGTCGGGCACGGCCGCCGTCGCGGTGACCCGATCCGACCCTGCCCTCACCGGCGCCACGAGCACGGTCGACGACATCGACACCCAGTCCGGCAGGATCACCGCGGTGCTCGCATTGCAGGAACTGGCAGGCGGTGGGCGGCCAGTGCAGTACGGCATCGGGCAGGGCGCGACCGCCGTGACGGTGCCTCAGTAGCCCTCGCCATCGGCGCGCCAACAACGGCTTGTCGGAGTCGGTGTTAGGGTGAGATTCCGTGGGTCGGCAGGCCCCCAGCCAGGCCACAGCTTGGAAAAGTAAGCCCTGCCCCATCGGCCACGGAGGTTGCTCTTGCCATCGTTACGCAAGCATCCGCAGACCGCGACCAAGCATCTGTTCGTCAGCGGGGGTGTGGCGTCCTCTCTCGGCAAGGGCCTCACCGCAAGCAGTCTCGGACAGCTGCTGACGGCGCGCGGTCTGCAGGTGACGATGCAGAAACTCGATCCCTATCTCAACGTCGACCCCGGGACGATGAATCCGTTCCAGCACGGTGAGGTGTTCGTCACGGAGGACGGCGCAGAGACCGACCTCGACGTCGGGCACTACGAGCGGTCCCTCGACCGCAACCTCTCCGGGTGGGCGAATGTCACTACGGGGCAAGTGTATTCGTCGGTGATCGCCAAGGAGCGCCGCGGCGAGTACCTCGGCGACACCGTTCAGGTGATCCCGCACATCACCGACGAGATCAAGAGCCGAATCCTGGCGATGGCGCAGCCGGACGCCGACGGAAACCGCCCCGACGTGGTGATCACCGAAATCGGTGGCACCGTCGGCGACATCGAGTCCCTGCCGTTTTTGGAGGCCGCCCGCCAGGTGCGCCACGAGGTCGGCAGGGACAACGTCTTCTTCCTGCACGTTTCACTGGTGCCCTACCTGGCCCCGTCGGGTGAGCTGAAGACCAAGCCCACCCAGCACTCGGTCGCCGCGCTGCGCAGCATCGGCATCTCGCCCGACGCGCTGATCCTGCGGTGTGACCGCGACGTGCCGGAACCACTGAAGAACAAGATCGCGCTGATGTGCGACGTCGACATCGACGGTGTCATCTCGACACCCGACGCACCGTCGATCTACGACATCCCCAAGGTGCTGCACCGCGAGGAACTCGACGCCTACGTGGTGCGGCGGCTCAACCTGCCGTTCCGCGACGTCGACTGGACCGAGTGGGACGACCTGCTGCGCCGGGTGCACGAGCCGCAGGAGACGGTGCGCATCGCGCTGGTGGGCAAGTACATCGACCTGTCCGACGCCTACCTGTCGGTGGCCGAGGCGTTGCGGGCCGGTGGGTTCGCGCACCACGCCAAGGTCGAGATCCGCTGGGTGGCCTCCGACGACTGCGAGACCGAGGCGGGCGCGGCGGCCGTGCTGAACGACGTTCACGGTGTGCTGATCCCCGGCGGGTTCGGCATCCGCGGCATCGAGGGCAAGATCGGCGCCATCGCGTTCGCGCGCAAGCACGGCGTGGCGGTCCTCGGGCTCTGCCTTGGTCTTCAGTGCATCGTCATCGAGGCGGCCCGATCCGCGGGCATCACCGGAGCCAACTCCGCGGAGTTCGACCCCAAGACCCCCGATCCGGTGATCTCGACGATGGCCGACCAGCGCGACGCCGTCGCCGGTGAGGCCGACCTCGGCGGCACCATGCGACTCGGGGCCTATCCCGCCGTGCTGGAAGCGGGATCGATTGTGGCCGAGGTCTATCAGGCCACCGAAGTGTCCGAGCGGCACCGGCACCGGTTCGAGGTCAACAACGCCTACCGCGACCGGATCGCGCAGAGCGGGTTGAGGTTCTCGGGCACGTCGCCGGACGGGCATCTGGTCGAGTTCGTCGAGTACGCACGCGACGTCCACCCGTTCCTGGTCGGTACGCAGGCCCATCCCGAGCTCAAGAGCAGGCCTACCCGTCCGCACCCGCTGTTCGTCGGATTCATCGGGGCGGCACTCGACTACAAGGCTGCCGAGAGGTTGCCCATGGAGATCAGCGAGCAGCGCGCGAACGGCG
Organism: Mycobacterium sp.; assembly: GCA_025963195.1. Classification (GTDB taxonomy): domain Bacteria; phylum Actinomycetota; class Actinomycetes; order Mycobacteriales; family Mycobacteriaceae; genus Mycobacterium. The sequence continues at coordinate 9,917 of JAOPVF010000242.1, forward strand.
ACGAGCGGTTGCGCGAGGAGCAGACGACAGGTGCCGAGCACCTCGAGGATGCGGGGCAGCGCGTGCAAGAGCCCGTGCATCGTGGGTGAGCACGACTTCGAGGTAGTCGACAGCGAAACACTCTATGTCGGAAAGATCTTCTCGCTGCGCGCCGACGAGGTGCGGATGCCGGGCGGCAGAACCGCCCGCCGGGAAGTCATCGAGCACTACGGCGCCGTAGCCATCGTCGCGCTGGACGACGAGCGCAACGTCGTTCTGGTGCGCCAATACCGCCACCCGGTTGGCCGTCGGCTATGGGAACTGCCTGCCGGGCTGTTGGACATGGGTGACGAACCGCCGCACGACACCGCCGCACGCGAACTCGAGGAAGAGGCGGGCCTGGCCGCCGAGCAGTGGCACGTGCTCGTCGACGTGATCTCCGCGCCCGGCTTCAGCGACGAGAGCGTGCGGGTGTTCCTGGCCACCGGTCTGACCGACGTCGGACGGCCAGAGGCGCACGACGAGGAAGCCGATCTGACGGTGAAGCGGGTGCCGCTGGACGATGCCGTCCAGATGGTGTTGGCCGGCGAGATCGTGAATTCGCTTGCCGTGGCGGGGATTCTGGCCGCCCACGCGATGGGCGACCCGGAGACGTTGCGCACGGTCGACGCGCCGTGGGTGGATCGATCGTCGAAGTTTCGCGCCCGCAAGGCTGCGCGATGACGATTCCTGCCGTCCGAATGCTGGACGATCAGCTGCAGGGATACCTCGATCACCTGACCATCGAGCGCGGCGTCGCCGCCAACACCCTGAGCTCCTATCGCCGCGACCTGCGTCGCTACGCAGATCACCTGGTGACACGCGGCGTCGACGATCTGCGCAACGTCACCGAACCCGACGTCAGCGAGTTCCTGGTCGCGCTGCGCAAGGGCGACCCCGACACCGGCACCGTCGCGCTGTCCGCCGTGTCCGCTGCCCGCGCCCTGATCGCCGTGCGGGGCCTGCACCGCTTCGCGGCCGCCGAGGGGCTGACCGACCTCGACGTCGCGCGCGCGGTCAAGCCGCCGACGCCGAGTCGTCGGCTGCCCAAGAGCCTGTCCGTCGACGACGTGCTCGCGCTCTTGGACGGTGCTGGTGGTGACAGTGAAACCGATGGGCCGCTGACCCTGCGCAACCGGGCCCTGCTGGAGGTGCTGTATTCGACCGGCGCGCGGATCTCGGAGGCCGTCGGCCTTGACGTCGACGACGTCGACACCCACAGCCGGTCGGTTCTGCTGCGTGGCAAGGGCGGCAAGCAGCGCCTGGTCCCGATCGGGCGGCCCGCCGTCGGCGCCCTGGACGTCTACCTGGTGCGCGGCCGACCCGACCTGGCCCGGCGCGGCAAGGCCACGCCCGCGATCTTCCTCAACGTCAGAGGTGGGCGGCTGTCGCGACAGAGCGCCTGGCAGGTGCTGCAGGATGCCGCAGAGCGAGCCAAGATCTCGGCCGCCGTGTCACCTCACACCTTGCGGCACTCGTTCGCGACGCATCTTCTCGAGGGCGGCGCCGACGTCCGCGTCGTGCAGGAACTGCTCGGCCACGCGTCGGTGACGACGACGCAGATCTACACGATGGTCACGGTCAACGCGCTGCGCGAAGTATGGGCCGGAGCGCATCCGCGGGCGCGATAGATTCTTGCCGTGCATCGGGCCGCGATCATCGGGGCGGGGCCTGCGTGTGTTGCGACGGCGCTCAGCCTGCATGACCGCGGCGTTCGTCCGCTGCTCATCGGTTCGGTGGCCGAGACGTCCAAACGCATGGCCAAACAGAT
>JAOPVF010000312.1 GCA_025963195.1 Mycobacterium sp.
CGTCGACGTCGACGCCAACTTCTACACGCTGCCCGATCCCGCCGACCTCCCGCCCCGGGTGGTGTCACCCGCCGAAGCACTCCGCGGCGACTACCACGTCACGCGAACCTTCACGACGCAGGATCTCCCGGTACTCCAAGCGGATTCGCCCGTCACGACCGACTGTCTGCGGACGGGGGATCGGTGCATGAGCTACTTCTCCGTCGCATCGGGTGACATACCGCTGCTGTTCGACGGTACGAAGTTCACCTCGACCGATCGGACCCAAGGCTCGTGTCCGAGCGGCGACCTGTCGAATCTGAGGACCGCCGTGCAGTATCCGTTGCCTCAACCAGCGCAGGATCCGATCCCGCTCCTGAGCGGACACGGCACTTGGGTACAGTCCGGGACCTGCGCGGTCAACCTGGAGTTCGACGAAACATTCACGCGCACGGGCGATTAACCGTCCGGGCCTTCAGGCTACTCGACTTTTCCCATTCGACAGACGCACATATCGTTACGTGGTATCGCGCGAAGACGAGGCAGTCGGTGCCCTTGCGGCCCCGCGTAAGTGGTTGCGGCGCAAAAGGTTGCCGAGATGTGACCTGCACCCCATAATCAGCCGGTGACCCGACTGGTGCGTCGTCTCCGTGTCCTTGCTGCTGCGCTCATCCTGGTAGTGCCACTGATCGCGATTCCGGTCGCCGTCGCCGCCCCACCTGGCGGTGCAAGCATCACCGGCATCGAGCACGTCACCGACCGCTGGGACAAGGTCTCGGTGTTCTCGCCGTCGATGAACAAGGTCATCGTCAACGACGTCTTCAAGGCCCCCAGGTCGAATGCGCCCACGTTCTATCTGCTGCCTGGCATCGACGGCGGCGACAACCTCGACCCAGGCGGTAATTTCGCGCCGGGCAGCAAGAGCTGGTTCGGATTCACCGACCTGCAGGGCTTCTTCGGCAACAAGAACGTCAACGTCGTCTCGCCCCTCGGCGGCGCCTTCAGCTGGTACACCAACTGGGTGAACGACGGCAGCAAGCAGTACCAGACCTACATGACCCAAGAGCTGCCCCCGCTGATCAACGCGCAGTACAAGACCAACGGCCGCAACGCGGTCGCCGGCTTGTCCAGCACCGGTGGCACAGCCGTCGACTACGCCATCCAGGCACCGGGGCTCTACCGGGCCGTCGGCTCCTACAGCGGCTTTCTGACACCGTCCTCGGGTGCGCAGAACGTCGCACTGACGCTCACTAGCGGCGGTGCGAACGCCGACGACATGTGGGGCCCGCAGGGTGGCCCGTTGTGGGTGGCGCACGACCCAACGGTGAACGTCGCGAAGCTCAAGGGCACCGCCGTCTTCGTCACCGCGTCTGCCGGCGGCCAGGGCGACGTCGACAAGCTGCCGCCGGGCACCAACAACTTCACCGGCGGGTTCATCGAGGGCATCGTCAACGACAGCACCAAACAGTTCGCGGACGCCGCGCCGGCCGCAGGTGTTCCGATCAAGTACGTCGTCCGACCACAGGGCTCCCACTCGTGGGGTCTGTTCGATTCGGAGATGCAGGAGTCCTGGAACGCCACCATCGGGCCAGCGCTCGGGGCCTAGCCCGACGCGGCATCACCCGGCCTGCGGAAACAGTCTGTTTCGTCGATGGTTTGACGCTGCCAAGAATCCGCCAAGGGGTTCATTGCAATCTTTTCGTGACCGGCCACCAAGGGCCTACAGCACGAAAGGAGCCAACCATGAACACCACAGTCGCGACTCTCGAGTCCTCACTTCCGACGACCACCCCGCGCGTGCGGCAGATGGCTGGTCTCTACGCGCTCAAGCCGTGGTTCACCGGCCGCCTGACGCCGGTCGTCAACGTCGCCGTCACGCGGGGCATCTCGCCGGACGCGTTCACCGCGGCAGGGGTCGTGGCAGCCGGCGCGGCCGCAGTGGCCATCGCCTTCGGCTACTGGCCACTGGCCGCACTGTTCCTGGTGCTGCGGCTGGCAGGCGCCAACCTCGACGGCGCGGTTGCCCGCGCCGCGGGGAAGAGCCGGCCGTGGGGATTCGTCGTCAACGAGGTCGGCGACCGCGCCTCTGACCTCCTGGCCTTCGCCGGGTTGGCGGTGTTCGTCGCGCGCCACGACGGCTCCGGAATGCACTGGCTGTCCTGGCCGGTGCTGCAGGTCCTGCTGGCCGCGCTGGCCGCGACGATGCCCACCTTCGCTTCGCTGGCCGCAGCCGCCGCAGGCGCACAACGCCGCAACGGCGGCCCGATGGGCAAGACCGAACGGTGCCTCTTCATGGTGCTGGCCACCGAATTTCCGGTCATCATGCCGGTGCTCTTGATGCAGCTGGTGAACGGCTCGCTGATCACCACCGTGATGCGGTTCCGCGCCGCACACCGCGAGTTGGCGGCCAAGCAGCAGGAACAACTGCGGGTCGTCGAGGCGAGCGAAGCGACGGGGAATCACTTCGTCGAGGCGAGCGAAGCGACGGGGGATCACTTCGGGGCGTACTTCGACGCCGAGACGCAGCCACTGTATGCGGTGACACAACCACTGACCGCCGTGACGCGGCCCCTGATCGGAGTAGCAGCATGACGACGACGCGAATCTCGAGCGTGCTGCGGCACGGGCTGTGGCGGATCGCATGCGCAGTGTCGGGCGGACTGACCGTGACCGGCCGGTGGGGCGTCGCGGGTGGCTGCATCGTCGTGGCCAACCACTCCTCACACGCCGACACCGCAGCATTGCTGGCCGCACTTCCGCCCTCGGCGCAGCCGGTGTTCGGCACGGCAGCCGACTACTGGTTCGACGTTCCGGTGCGCCGTTTCGTTGCCATCTCGCTGGCAGGCGTCCTGCCGGTCCAGCGGTCGGGCGACGGCGGCTACGCCGCACTGCTGGCCGCGGTACGCCCGGCGCTTAAGGCCGGACGCACCGTCGTGGTCTACCCGGAGGGTACCCGCTCCATTGACGGCGAGATCGCCGAATTCCGTTCCGGCGCTCTGCGATTGGCGCAGGGCTGCGGCGTGCCGATCGTCCCCGTAGCCGTGCTCGGCACCGCCGATGTCCTGCCCAAGGACGGCCGTTACTCTCCCGCCCCGATGCGGGTGCACATCGGGGATCCCGTCGACCCGACCACCACCTCGGCACTCCAGCTCAGGGAACACGTAATCGCCTTGCGGGACAACCGTCTTCCGGAGAGCGTGGACCGATATGCACTCGCCTCTTGACCCGGATCTCGATTACCGCGATCTCCCGACCCCAACCGATATCGTCGACGACATGAGCCGGCCGCTGCCACCCCCGATCACCGTTCGCTCCGGTGGTTGGCAGCGGACGTTCGCACCGGGTCGCGACGTCGTCATCGGTTGCGACGTGCGAGCCGACGTGCGCATCCCGCACCTGGGGATCTCTCGATCGCACGTGATACTGCGCTGCCTCGACGGGCACTGGGTCGCGTTGGACGACAAGAGCTTCAATGGAATGTTCGTCGGGCAGCGGCGGGTGAGCTCGGTGGGCATCCGCGACGGGCAGACCATCCACGTCGGCGACCCCGACGGTCCGCTGCTGACGTTCGAGCTCGGCCCCGTCGCGCAGCCCGATGATCGGCCGACGTCGCGCATGCCACGACCAAACGAACCCGAGACCGTCGTGTCGACGAGCATCGGCCGCTCGTCCGACAACGACGTCGTCATCCCCGACGTGCTGGCCTCGAGCCACCACGCCACGTTGACGTCGACGCCCCGGGGTATGCAGATCCTGGACGCCGGCAGCGCCAACGGCACCTTCGTCAACGGCGAACCCGTCAAGGAGGCGATGCTTCAGGAGGACGACGTCGTCACGATCGGCAACGTCGACTTCGTCTTCACGGGAGGCGATCTCGTCCGTCGCTCTCAACCCGCCATGAAGACCGGCGGCCTCGAAGTCCACGGCGTCAGCCTGACGATCGAGGGCGCGGTCACACTCCTGGACCGCACCTACCTCATGGCGAGTCCCGGCACTCTGACCGCGGTGATCGGCCCATCCGGAGCCGGCAAGTCCACGCTGGCCAAGGCGATCATCGGTGCCATGCGACCGACGAGCGGCACGGTGTCCTTCGACGGGCACGACGTCCATGCCGAAAATGCGTTGCTACTCAACCGGATCGGTATGGTGCCGCAGGACGACGTCGTGCATCGTCAGCTCACCGTCGCTCAGGCGCTCGGCTATGCCGCAGAATTGCGGATGCCACCAGACACCGCCGTGGCCGACCGTGCGCGGGTGATTGCGCAGGTGCTCGAGGAACTCGAACTGACGCCACACGCGCAGACGCGCATCGACAAGCTGTCAGGTGGGCAGCGCAAGCGCGTGTCGGTCGCCATGGAGCTGCTGACCGGCCCGTCGCTGCTCGTGCTCGACGAGCCGACGACCGGGCTGGACCCCGCGCTGGACCGCCAAGTAATGGCGATGTTGCGCCACCTCGCCGACGCAGGCCGCGTGATCGTCGTGGTGACGCACACACTGACCTACCTGGACGACTGCGATCAGGTGCTGCTGCTCGCCCCCGGCGGCAAGACCGCGTTCTGCGGCGCACCGGATGAGCTCGGAGCGGCCATGGGATCCACCGATTGGGCCGACGTCTTCGACGGGGTGCGCGACGATCCCGACGGTGCGCAGCAGCGCCACTTCAACCGCACCGGGCCGTTGGCGGACGTGCCCACCCAGATCGTGGCCGCCAAGCCCGTCGGCCCGGTCAAGCCGGCGCGCATCGACGCGTGGCGCCAGTTCTCGACGGTCGCGCACCGCCAGGTGCAGCTCATCCTTGCCGACCGCCGCTACTTCGCCTTGCTGCTTGCGCTGCCCTTCATAGTCGGTCTGCTGCCGCTCACCGTGGCCGGGCACGCCGGCTTCGGCGCGCCTGCGCCCGGCGCCCCGCCGCTGGAACCGAAGCAGATCATCGCGCTGCTGAACTTCGGCGCGATCCTGTTGGGGACGACGCTGACCGTTCGCGACTTGACCGGTGAACGCGTCATCTTCCGCCGCGAGCAGGCCGTCGGACTGTCGGCGTCGGCCTACCTCTTGGCGAAGATCGCGGTGTTCGGCGCGATCGCGGTGATTCAGTCGGCGATCCTGACTCTCGTCGTCACGGCGCCCAAGTTCGGCAAGCCGGCGCCGTCGGGCGCGGCGGCGCTGGGCAGTCCGATGTTGGAGTTGTTCGTCGACGTCGCGGCCACGTGTGTAGGGGCGATGATCCTCGGGCTTGCGGTGTCGGCCGTGGCGAAGAGCAGCGACCAGGTCATCATCCTGCTGGCGGCGACGCTGGTAACTCAGCTGGTGCTCGCAGGCGGCTTCATCCCGGTGACCAACCGGCCACTGCTCGAACCCATCTCCATGTTCACCCCCGCGCGGTGGGGGTTCGCGCTGACGGCCTCGACGGCTGACCTGAGCAACCTGGCGATGGGCATCGCGAAGGACTCGCACTGGCAGCACACCTCCTCGGCGTGGTCCTTCGACATCGCGATGCTGGGCGTATTGTCCATCGCCTTCGCAGGTTTCGTTCGCTGGAAGATCCGGCTCAAGGGGTCCGGCCGCGATTAGGACCACGCCATTGAGGACCACACGGCGATCACCGCGGACAGGCCGACGGTGAAGATGACGACCGCGATGATCAAGTAGACGCCGTAGAGCCTTCGCAGCACGCGATGCGACAGGCTGGCGAGCAGCCACACGATCAGTCCCACCACCGAGATGCGCATTCCACGTTCCAGCAGCGTCCAGCCGGCCAGGTTCCACAGGTCGATGTGGTGCTCACCGGCAGCGCGGGCATACACCTTGACGGGGATGCCGGACAACGCTTGATGCATGATCGCGCTCGGCCCGGCTGCCAGCTGATCGAACGCCGTCGCCGCCATCCGCGCGGTGGTCAGCGGCGCGGGCAGCAAGACACCGCGCGATGCAAGCCCCGCGGTGGTCAGTACGCCGAGCACCGAGCCAGCGATCACCGCCGCAGTCCATGCCATCACGCGGCGCGGGACGGCGGCGGCGAACAGGATCAACGCCATCTCGGCGACGATGAACCAGCTCAGCGCCTCGGCGAAACCCCACACGAACGCCAGCAACAGGCTGTACGGACCAGCGGCGAGACGGGCGATCGCCGACCAGACGCGTGATTGGCGCTCGGGCTGGTCGCTCATCCGAGGAAGTACGCCAGCGGGAGCACCAGAAGGAGCGAGTCGATGCGGTCGAGCAGGCCGCCGAAGCCGGGCAGCCACTCGCCGGCGTCCTTGACCTGGGCCTGCCGCTTGAGCATCGACTCGAGGAGATCACCGAAGAGGCCGCCGAAGGCGACTGCGACCAGCAGTCCGATCGATATGGTGCCCAGCAGCGTCAGCACCAGAAACGCCCCAATGATCGCGCCGACCACTCCGCCGATCGTCTTGTTCGGGCTCAGCGGACTGAACGTCTTGCGCGCCCAACCGAAGCGGCGCAACCCCTTTCCGCCGCACCAGGCAGCGACGTCGGTGGCCCCCACCGCGAAGAACAGCACGAACGCTTCCGACGACAACACCACCAGCAGCGCCAGGGACCAGCAGATCCACACCGATCCGAACG
>JAOPVF010000336.1 GCA_025963195.1 Mycobacterium sp.
CCATCCAGAGCGCTCTGCGTTGAGCCGATCGCGCATCCGTCGAACCCTGGGTGAGACAGATCGACTCTGACGGACGGCTGCGGCCTGCAGCGACAGTTGCAGGTCGCGGGCGACCGTACTCCGCCTCCGCTGGTCCGACCTCCAAGGCCAGGATCAGATCGCCGGGCATGGTCCGACTGGCATAGGAGCCGCACACACCCCCGGATGTTTTGGCCCGCCGCGGCCGGGGAATTTCGGTAGGACGCCGACCGGCGCACAGGTCGAGCGACGCCAAGATGGGTACGCAATGAACATTGATAGCACGTCGGCGAAGATTCTGTATCGACCAGTGGGCCTGATGAGTTCGGTTGTCGGCGGCCTGGTCGCCGCGGCGCTCCTCAAACAGGTGCGGCAGCGGGCTGCACCAGGCGAAAAGCCAGGTCCGCCAACAGCATTGCAAACCAGCTACCCGTTCAAGGAGATCCTGTCGGCCGCGGCCGTCCAAGGCCATCTTCTCCGCGGTGAAGGCGACGATCGACCGGCAGGGCGCGCGACTGTTCGAGAAGTGGACGGGCGAATGGCCGCGGCACTGATCACGGGCAGGATGGCCTGACGGAGGCAACGACGATGCAACCGCCACTTCATCCACCACAGAGCGTCGGTGATGAGCTCGCCGCCGTGCACGCGCGACTGTCGGGCATCCTTCTCACCGAGCAGACCATGCAAACCGCCTTGCAGACCATCACCTCACTGGCCCGTGACACGCTCGTAGGGAGCGTCGGCTCCGGGGTCACGCTCCTCCGCGCAGACGGAAAACCAACGACTTCGGCCGCCACCGATCCGCTGATCGACAGTTTGGACCGCCTTCAGTACGGCTTGGAGGAGGGCCCGTGCCTTACCGCGTGGGCCAACTCCACAGTGATCAGGTCCGATGACTTGGCGAACGAACAACGCTGGCCCATATGGTCGCCCCAGGCCGTCGGTTTCGGTGTGCGATCGGTCATGAGTGCGGCCATGGAGGCCGGCGACACGACTTGGGGCGCGATCAAGGTGTATGCCAATACTGTCAACTCCTACGACGAGCGAGCCGAGGACGTGCTGCGTCGATTCGCCGCCCAGGCAGCAATATTCGTCAGTGACGTCCACACTGCAAAGTCGGCCGAACGGATCGGCGACGAGTTGAAGGAGACGTTGCGAAGTCGCGACGTCATCGCCACCGCAACCGGCATGGTGATGGCCAGGAAGAGACTGGACTCCGAACACGCCTACCGGCAGTTGGTGTCGCTCGCGCGAAGTGCCCAAATTCCGCTGAGGGAACTCGCAGAGCGGATGGTGGCACCCCCAGCCCGGCCGAATCCCTCTCCCGACCGATGACGGACCCGCTCAGCTCACAGTTTCGCGACGCATACGATGCGTCGAAACTGAACGTGGCCGGGGTGTGGATCCGCTACTTCGCACTGGGCGGCGAGGCCAGCGAAATGGAGGTCGACGCCTACCTGAACGGCGCGATTGCGCTACCCGCATTCCAGCACGACATGCTCGCTCACGCGATCAACGAACGACTCGACGAGATCGCGCCTCCGCGGGCGCCCTACAGCGCGGACTTCATGCCGATCGACTACATCGCCGAGTACCTATGGGACGGCGAACGCGGCGAACGTAGTTGACGTGGCAGCCGCATCCGGGGAGGTAACCGACCGACCAAACCCGTTGAAAATCCGATGTACGCAACGTGACGGTTTGCCGCGCAACCGGGCCGGGCACTCTCGATCGACCACGCTTAAGGAGGTGCAAGATGCCCAACTCATCCATCAAGAACGAGAAGATGTATGAAGACTTGCGGCGCGACGGCAACTCGAAGGAGAAGGCCGCCAGAATCTCGAACGCTGCGGCTGCTCGCGGCAAGTCATCCGTGGGTAAGAAGGGCGGGAAGTCGGGATCCTATGAAGACTGGAACGTGTCGGATCTGAAGAAGCGGGCGAAGGAACTGGGCATGTCCGGCTATTCGTCGATGACCAAGGACAAGCTGGTCTCCGCACTGCGCAACCACTGAGGTAGGTGGCAGTCCCGCCCCGGGTGCGCCGCCGTACCCGCGCACTCGGGCATCGCGTCTGCCATACCCAGCCGGGCACTGGGCGACGGGTGACGTTGCCACCACGGTTGCCAGCTCGCGAACCGCGCAACCGTCGACTTCAGGCTGATTGGTTCTAGAACTGCGCGCAGCCCTGACCTTGCTACCGGGTGTGGCAGGCACGACAACGCCATGAAAGCAGTCCCCGACGTTCTCGGGCTTCCCCCTATGGAACGACCGCTACAAGATGCTGACAGACACCTTGGAACTTTGCTGAAACGCTGATATACCTACGAGCAGATCAAGTTCAACGGGGGGTTGACGTGGCTGGTGGGCACCGGGCGAAGACGGTGACGGCCGGTAATTCCCGACGAGCGAACGGGCGCCACCGCGCCAAGCCGGCACCTCGCGTCGCTCACGGCTGGCTCGGCGTTGGCGCGATCACCCTTGGCGTCGGTGCGGCGCTGGCCAGCGGGTCGGCTGTGGCTCACGCTGACAGCACCGGTTCGGACAACCCAAGTGGCACCTCTTCGTCGAGCAGCGACACGGGCTCCGAAGCCAGCCGACGGCCAAGCACGTCGACCGAGGGCGCACCGAGCGGCCCCTCTACCTCGACGCACGAGTCGGGCGAATCCGCCACCGCGGCATCGCCCAATCCGTCGCAGCCGAAACCCACCACTCACAGCTCGTCCTCCGCGAGCCGCCGGACCAAGCCGACGGCCGCGGCAGAATCAACCAACACGTCGCCGACCGCCTCGGCCGACAAAGACAGCACACCGGCTTCCTGGACACCGGGAACTACGGGTGCATCCACCAGCTCGTTATCCGACGTCATCTCCTCGACGAGCTCCACACCGTCCACGGGTACCGCCTCGCCCGATTCGACGCCCATCTCATCCCCGACGCTGACGTCGGACCCAACCCAGTCGTCGGGGAACGGGCTGACCCACACCATGCAGCGTGCGAAGGTGGCTGCGCTCGCGGAGATGCACCCCGTAGTCGACCCGGAATCCCGTGGCCCTGCAGCCCGATCGTTCGTGTCGGGTGCTGGGTCGGCAACCGCGACGACCGCGGCAGCGACATCGCTCGTGGCATCGGCGCCGACTCCCATGGTGGTGGCCGCGCTACCAGCGGCCGCTACACCGGTCGCACCGCCACTACCGGGCAATGTCATCATCGGCGTGCTGTCGCAAGTGTTCTCGGTGGTGAATACGCTGATCTCGCCGAATCCGGCTGTGCCCCTGGCGGATCCGTCGCACGTGCTGGTGTTCGAGGTGGTCCGTCGCATCGAAATGACCCTCGGGATGCCGATGGTGGGCACTCCCACCGGGTTCACCTCCGATCCGGTGATCGGGGCGAATCCGGTGTCCACTACTCCCGGAGTCCCCAGCGCCGACGACGTGGTCGAAACTCCGTACGGGGACATTGGTCCGTGGCTGCTGGAGTCCAACGGACAGATCTCGGACTTCGGCGGAGCGCAGCTCGGCGGCAGGGCGGTCCTGGAGCCGATCAACGTCATCATCGTCGATCCGACGTCGAGCACCGCCGCGGAGGCCACCGCCAAGTTCAATGCGCGTATGAGTCAGGCTGGGTTCCCTGCCCTGCCAATACACTCCACCGGCTTTCGAGGCACCATCGACGACGTCACGTACGGTCAACAGCCCACCGGCGTCCTGGACGCCTACTCCGACAACTTCTTTCTGCTTCCCGACGACCATGCCCGTGCGTTCGGACCCGTCCCGGTGCAGACCGCGTCGGGATTCGTCTGGACTGTCGCGGTCAGCCGCGAACAATTCGGTCTCAACGGCATTCTGCCGACGCATACCTATACCTCGTACAACGCGGCTCGCGACGAACTGGCCAGTCGGCTCCTTCTGAGCGGCGCAACGTTGGTCGGCATCGTCCCCTTGAGCAATGCGGTGGACAGCGCCACCCAAACCACCGGCGATCACGACGGCTATGCCATCGTCATCCAGCTGAACGACTGA
>JAOPVF010000341.1 GCA_025963195.1 Mycobacterium sp.
GCAGGGCTGCACGTGATGCTCGAGTTCGCCAGTGGCGACGAGAGCGCGCTGGCTCGTCGACTCCCATGGCGGCGGCTCGGCGTGGAGGGGCTCGATCTGTATCGCCATCCCGAAATCGGACAAGAGCGCGACGGTGTGGTGATCGGGTATGCGGCGCCGGCGCCGAGCTCGTGGTCGGCAGCCGTAGATGCCCTGATCCGGCTGCTGCCCTGATGCGTTCGGCCCAACTGGCCCCCGCTCGCCGCATCCAAGTGGCCCACGACGAGTGCGATCCCGCAGTTAGCGTGGAGAACATGATCGCCGCAGGCAACACCAAGATCGCCGACCTACTGTGCGTCACACCGCCGCCGATTCCGGAAGGCGCACACGCGATGACACAGCTCGTCGAGCTTCCCCCAGCCGACGAAGGACTGGATCCACATCGACATTCCGGGCCGGTGTTCGGTTACGTGCTCGAGGGCAAGATCCTCTTCGAGCTTGAGGGCGAGGCGCCACGGGAAATCGTTGCGGGCGAGGCGTTCTGGGAGCCGGGAGGCGACGTCGTGCACTATCAGATGAGGAATCTGGATGCCACTGGCTGGAGTCGCTTCCTCGCCGTGTGCATCTGCGCCCCCGGCGTCGACATGATCACCATGCTCGAGCCGCGAGAGATCCTGTCCCGCGATTCCCTGCGCCACCCCGCCGTTCGGAGGCACGCGCGGTGACGACGATGCAGGCGATCATCGCCAGCGACCGCGCGGCCGGTGTCGGTGGGCTCGAGCTGGGGGAGATGCCCTACCCGCACGTTGCCGAGAACGACGTCGTGGTTCTGGTACACGCGGCAGGCTTCACCCCTGGTGAACTCGACTGGCCGGCCACCTGGACCGACCGGGCCGGGCGCGACCGGACTCCGACCATCCCCGGCCACGAGGTCGCAGGAGTGGTCGCCGAGCTGGGTTACGGCACCACCGGCCTGACCGTCGGCCAGCCGGTGTTCGGGGTGACCGACTGGTGCCGCAACGGCACGTTGGCCGAATACGTGGCAGTGGAGGCGCGAAACCTCGTGCCGCTGTCGGATGACGTCGACCCCGTTGTGGCTGCGTCACTACCGATTTCAGGTCTCACGGCATGGCAAGGGCTATTCACCCACGGACGACTCGAGGCCGGGCAGACGGTCCTGATACACGGCGCCGCGGGCGGCGTCGGTTCGCTTGCCGTGCAACTGGCGCACGAGGCGGGGGCCCGGGTCATCGGTAGCGGTCGCACCACTCACCGGCAGACCGTGCTCGACCTCGGCGCGGACGGCTTCGTGGACCTTGAGCGCGACCAGCTGGAAGGCGTCGGCGAGGTGGACATGGTGTTCGACGTGATGGGCGGTGAAATCCTCCGGCGCTCAGCGACGTTGGTCCGCCCGGGCGGTGCACTCGTCGGCATCGCTGAACCACCGCCCATCCCGCCCGACAATGGACGGGCCGTCTTCTTCGTCGTCGAACCCGATCGCGCGGAGCTCACCGAGCTGGAGCTCAGGCTTCGGGACGGGCGACTGCGTCCGGTCGTCGGAACGACGTACGCCCTCGAAGACGCTGTCGCCGCGTTCGACCCGACCCGCCGCAGTCACGGCAAGCCGATCATTCGCGTCACCAACGGAGAAGGGAATGACGAATGACTGCGTTTCCGCAAACACCGGCGGCCAGGGCTGCACTCGCCGTGGCCACCCGCTTCCATTCGCCTGCATTGCTCAACCACAGCGTCCGTGCGTACCTGTGGGGAGTGACGTACGCCGAAGCGCACGGCATCGCCTTCGACGACGAGCTGTACTACGTCTCGGCGCTGCTTCACGACCTCGGGCTTGTCGATGCCTTCGATAGCCACCGCGTGGCGTTCGAGGAGGCCGGCGGGGACCTGGCATGGGTATTCGGGGTGGCGGCCGGTTGGCCCGCCGACCGGGCGGCCAGAGCAGACGAGATCATCGTGCTGCACATGCGCGACGCGGTCTCTGCGGCCGACGACCCCGAATCGCACCTCTTGCAGGTCGCGACCAGCTGGGACGTCGCCGGGCTGCGGCCGGAAGAGTTCCCGGCGGAGGTGTGGCCGGAGATTCTCGAGCGCTACCCGAGGCGGGGATTCGGTGACGAGTTCCTGGCGTGCTTCGAAGACCAGGCGAGCCGCAAGCCGGGCGGCGCAGCCGCCCGATCGATCGCCAACGACGCCGCCGGACGCATGAAGGCCAACCCGCTCGACGGTTAGGCGAAGGAACGCTTTCCGTTGGCTCCGGCCAACACCCACGCAGCCCCGAATGTCAGTCCTACTCTGACGATGTGAGCGAAAACACCGATTGCTCTGGGGCGGCGGAGGGAACGTCCGTCGACCCGTGCTCGTTGCGCATCAGGGGATCAGCAGGTGTTGCCAGGGAGGGAAGTGCTGTGCAGTTGACCCGTGATCGCGCGGGCCAGCAATGGCGTGCCCGTCGCCGCGATGTCTTGAGCCGGATCGTTCGGGAAACCGAGGCGCCGACGGACAGCCTGCCGCGGATCACCGCGTCGACGGGCACGGAACTCGATGCCGCCTACCTCGAACGGGTCGGCGAGGTGCTGGACGTGGCAGGCAACATCGGCGCCATCCTGATGGCGTCCGGGATGCCGACGACGGCCACGATGGACCAGGTCACTGGCATCATCAACGCGTTCGGTATCGAGCGCTGCCAGGTCGACGTCATCAGTACGACGATCCACGTCGCCGCCTACCGCGGACCGACCTCGTCGGCAGCCACCACGCTGCACACCGTGCAGGCCCGGTCGATCGACTTCAGCCGGCTGGCGGCCGTCGACCGCCTGATCGCGCGTATCAAGGCCCACGAGGTGTCGCCGTGGCAAGCCCGCGAAGAGCTGGATGCGATCATCGTCGCGCCGCACCCCTACAAGCGCTGGATAGCCACCCTGGCCTGGGGTGCGTTGGCATTCGCGACGGCGGGAACCCTTGGCGCGAGCCTGCTGGCCTGCTTGGTCAGCGCTCTGAGCGCCATGACGATCTATCTCGTCAACCGGCAACTCAACAGGCAAGGATTGCCGCTGTTCTTCCAATACGCGATCGGCGGGGCGATCGCGACCGCGCCCCCGCTGGCGCTGTACTGGCTAGGGCCCAAGTTGGGCTTGCAATTCGAACCGACGGTGGCCATCGCCGCCGGCCTGGTCGTACTCCTCGCCGGGCTCTCGCTGGTGAGCTCCGTCGGCGACGTCATCACCGGCGCCCCGGTCACCGCCGCAGGCCGCTTCTTCGAACTGCTCATGATGACGGCCGCGACGATCGCGGGCGTGGCACTGGTACTGCACCTCGCCAACCGCTTCGGCGCTCCGTTCGTCGCCCTTGGCCCAGGCGCACCGCCGGCCCTGGCCGAGCTGCCAGCACGCGTCGCATTCGGGGCGGCGAGCGCGGCGGCGTACGCCCTTGCCTGTTATGCCGAGCGGACCGCAGCGATAGCCGCGGCATTCGGTGGCGCCGCGGGCACCATCGCGTTCCTGCTGGCGCAGGGTGCGGGTTTGGGTGCTGTCATCGCGTCGTTCGTCGCAGCGGTGCCGATCGGCTTGGTCGGCAGGCTGATGGAACGCCGCAATCTTGCGCCGCCCATGGTCGTGGCCATCGCGGGCATCGTGCCCCTGCTGCCGGGCCTGGCCCTGCTGCACGGCATCTACGCGATCCTCAACGACCAGCACGCCGTCGGGTTCGCGTCGGTGTTGGGTGCGCTGGCGATCGGTACCGCGCTGGCAGCAGGCGTCACACTCGGCGAGTGGAGTTCGTGGAAGGTCAAGCGGCACCGACTTCTGGTTCGCCGCAGGGCTCGCGCGACACGGCTCCGTCCAGACGTGCCGCTGAGTCCCACCGACTAGTGCGTGGCGTCAGACCGCAGACGTGGTGATGTCGATCTCCGAGGTCAGGGTCTGATGCACCGGGCAGCGGTCGGCGATCTGCATCAACCGCTGCCGTTGAGTGTCGTCGAGGTCGCCGGTCAACTCGATGTCGCGATCGATGTGACTGATCAATCCCTTGGTGGTCTCGCACTCGGCGCAGTCTTCGGCGTGAATGCGGGAGTGCCGCAACGTGACTCGTACCCGTTCGAGCGGCCAGCCCTTGCGTTCGGCATACATCCGCACCGTCATGGAGGTGCACGACCCGAGCGCAGCGAGCAGCAGGTCGTAGGGTGTCGGCCCTGCGTCGTCGCCGATCGGTCGTGGCTCGTCGGCGATGAGCCGGTGCTTGCCCGCGGTGATCTCTTGGGTATACGTCCCAGACCCCGCCTCGGTGACGGTTACGGTGCCCTCTGAAGATTCCATGCACACGAGTGTGCGGGACGGCCATCGCACCTGGAATCCAATCGTGCCTCGCGGTTGTTGACCCGATGCGTGACGATTCGACCCCAGGGCGAGCGAAGCGACGGGAGAAGACTCGGACTACAGATTCCGAACTTCTCCTACGACACCCCTGTCACCGAACTCTTCCCGGCCGTGAAGGCGCAGGCCAAGGAGGCCGAAGCCGCCGGCTTCGACACGGTGCTGCTGATGGACCACTTCTACCAACTGCCGACGTTGGGCGAACCGGACGAGCCGATGCTCGAGGCGTACACCGCTCTCGGGGCGTTGGCGAGTGCGACCGAGAACATCCAGCTCTCGACGTTGGTCACCGGCAACACCTACCGCAACCCGACTCTGCTCGCCAAGGTGATCACCACATTGGACGTGATCAGTGGCGGCCGGGCGATCCTTGGTCTCGGTGCCGGCTGGTTCGAACTCGAACATCAGCAGCTCGGCTTCGAATTCGACACGTTCACCGAGCGATTCGAGAAGCTCGAGGAGGCCCTGCAGATCATCGTCCCGATGACCCACGGCGAGCGGCCGACGTTCTCAGGCAAGTGGTATCGCACCGAGAGCGCGATCAACGAGCCCCGCTACCGCGACCACATCCCGGTCATGCTCGGCGGCAGCGGCGAGAAGAAGACGTTCGGGCTGGCCGTGCGTTATGCCGATCACCTCAACCTGATCACGCCGATATCGGAGCTGCCGCACAAGATCGAGGTGCTCAAGCGCCGCTGCGACGAAGCCGGGCGCGATCCCTCGACGTTGGAGACCTCGACGCTGCTGACCGTGGTGCTCGACGGCTACGACACCCGACGCGACATCGCCGAGGCCACGGGCGGTCGTGCCGTGCGTGGCACCGCTGAACAGGTGGCCGAGCAGATCAAGACCAACGTGCTCGACGTGGGCGTCGACGGCGTGATCGTCAACCTGCCCACTCATGGTTACGTACCAGGCGTCATCACCGAGGTGGGCAAGGCGCTCAGCCAGTTGATCGCGTAGCAATGGGGGCGTGACCAGCGTCGTTGTCGGAGTTCACAGCCGATGGCAAGGTTGGTGATCATGAACCGCGTTTCGGGCAGGCTGCTGACCCTTGGCATGGCCGGGGTCGCCGTATTGGGCCTGCTGACGGCTTGCGCGGGAGGGTACGACAACAGCGGGCAACCGGGGCCGGGCATGACGACGGCGCCCGCGGCCGGGATGAAGGACGGCATCACCGCGCCGATGCCGGAATCGGGGCCTGCGCCTGGAGCTCCGCCGCCGACCGCGCCGCTGGCGGAACTCCCGCGCGACGTCGTCAAGACCGCGTCCATGACCATCACGGTCGCCAACACGTCCGAGGCCGCGGACAAGGCAGCCGTCCTGGTGGAGAAGGCGGGCGGCCGAGTGGACAGTCGCTCCGAGGATGCGGGATCGACGGGGGGCTTCGCCCGTACCTCTGCGGTGTTGCGGGTGCCCGTCGACAAACTCGACAGCGTGGTGCGCGAGCTGAAGACCCTCGGCAAGGTGCAGACCGCAGAAACCAAGGCCGAGGACGTGACGGCGCAACGGGTCGATCTCGACGCGAGGATCAAGGCCCTGCAGACCTCGGTTGATCTGGCCCCGCCGCTTCGAGCCGTGGTTATGCGAGCTGAGGGACGGGATAGGTGGATGTCCAGAGTGTTTCGAACTCTGTGGGGCTGATGTTACCGAGGTAGCTGTGCCGGCGTTCGATGTTATAGAAGTTGTCGATGTAATCAGCCATCGCCGCGGCCAACTCGTAGGTGGTCGCCCACTTGCGGGTGTTGAGTAGCTCGACCTGCAGGCGCGCCCAGAAGGACTCCATGGCGGCGTTGTCGTAGCAGTCGCCGACGGTGCCGAACGAGGCAAGTAGGCCCCAGCGGCGCATGTTCTCACCGAAGCTCCAGGAGGTGAACTGCGTGCCGTGATCAGCGT
>JAOPVF010000355.1 GCA_025963195.1 Mycobacterium sp.
CAGCGGAATCTGCGCAGGTTGCTGCTCAACCGCATCATGAACTGCTGGATGACGAACCCTGCCTTCTCCCCGGCGTTGCGTAGCGTAACGGTACAACAGCACGGTGTAGAGTCCCCAGTCCTGCGAGCTGGCGCGAACGCCCCCGGTACAGGCCCCGGCCCAGTTCGGCCGAAGATCCGCCTGGCATCCCTCTGGATGTGACCTGCATGTTTGCTGGACGACTTGCGCGGGCGGACCGCCCTGATGGCAAGATGGCGCCTGAACGCTTCCGGGTCGGGACTGGATAGCCGCCGATAGCGCGCCCATTCGTGGGCCGTCGGCCGATGGAAATCGTAAGGAGTCGACCCATGACCGGGGCATTCAAGACCGTTGCGTCCGCGCGGCGCGCACTCTGTGCGGCATTCGCTGTCACTGCAGCCGGTGGTGTGGCGGTTGCCGCGCTGGTCACCGGATCGCCGTCGGCGACGGCAGCGCAGGATCCCTGCGCCGCCAGCGAGGTCGCCAAGACCGTGGGCTCGGTGGCCAACTCGATGGGCAGCTACCTCGATTCGCACCCCCAGACCAACACCGCGCTGACGACGATCTCCCAGCAGCAGGGCGGCGCGCAGTCGCTGGTGGCGCTCAAGACGTACTTCGACGCCAACCCGCAAGCGAGCAAGGACATGGAGCAGTTGCAGCAGCCGCTCGTCAACCTGTCCACCAAGTGCAGGCTGCCGCTGACCCTTCCGCAGTTGATGGGTCTGATGCAGAACGCGCAGGGCGCCCAGCCGGGCACGACGCCTGGTACGACGTTGCCAGGTAGCAGTTTGCCGGGCGCGCTCCAAACGGCGCAGACGCTCGGTACGCCTGGAGCCACGCTGCCCGTGCAACCGCCGCAGGCATCGGCCCTCACCCAGGGACCCGGACCGCTGCCCGGGCCCTCGGGAATCACCACGAGGTAATCCGCCTCGGCGCGCGACAGGTCGTTCGGCGGTGTCCTGACCTCGACATTTGAGGTTTCTCACGATTGGTTAACCGCAAGCCAAGAAAGTCGTCACAGATTCTGCTTAGCTTTTCGGTGTCGGTAACCGCTCGTGGTTACGGCCTCTCCGCTTTCGATGAAGGAGCTTGACCATGCTGGTCTCGATGCGTACAGGGCGGCGTGCGGTTGCTGGAGCCCTTGGCGCCGGTGCGATCGCTGGCGCCGTGCTGTTCGGCGCGATCCCGTCCGCCATGGCCGATGACCCGGCCCTCAACCCCCCGAACTGCAGCGCCGCCGACCTGGCAGGCGTCTCATCGGGTGTGTCGGCGTCCACGTCCGCATACCTCTTCAGCCGCCCGGACGTGAACTGGTTCTTCACCAGCCTCGAGGGCCTGCCGCGTGACCAGGTCCGCACGGAGGTCAAGACCTATATGGACAACAATCCCGGGGTCAAGGCCGATCTGACGGGCATCCGTCAGCCGTTGGTCGATCTCAAGAATCGCTGCGGCTCGGCACCTGCGCCCGACGTGCCGTAACCCCGGTGCCGGTTCGGCAGGGGGCACCTCCGAGTAACGAGGGGGAGGTCGGGAACGACGCGCCAGGGCCCGAGGTCTCGGGCCGCATGGTGCTGATGGTCGACGACGATCCGGACGTCAGGACGTCGGTATCGCGCGGACTGCGCCATTCCGGGTTCGACGTGCGGGTCGCCGCATCCGGCAAGGAAGCGCTGCGTCTGCTGTCCAACGAGACGCACGACGCGCTGGTGCTGGACGTGCAGATGCCCGAGCTCGACGGTGTCGCGGTGGTGACGGCGTTGCGGGCACTGGGCAACGACATCCCGATCTGCGTGCTGTCCGCGCGTGACACGGTCAACGACCGCATCGCCGGCCTCGAGGCCGGCGCGGACGACTACCTGACCAAGCCGTTCGACCTCGGTGAGCTGGTGGCCCGGCTGCACGCGCTGCTGCGCCGGTCGAGTCACTCCGATCAGCCGTCGGACACCATGACGGTCGGACCGTTGACCATCGACACCGCCCGGCGCCTGGTCTTCGTCGACGGTGAGCGGGCCGAGCTGACCAAGCGCGAGTTCGACCTGCTGGCCGTACTGGCGGAGAACAACGGCGTGGTCTTGTCCAGGCAGCGGCTCCTGGAGCTGGTGTGGGGCTACGACTTCGACGTCGACACCAACGTCGCCGACGTGTTCATCAGCTACCTGCGGCGCAAGCTCGAACGGGAGGGTCATCCGCGGGTGATCCACACCGTGCGTGGAATCGGCTACGTGCTGCGCGACGATCCTTAAGTGCGTCTCCCTCGATTCGGCCGGTCCGCCTCGCTACGAACGCGGGTGGCGTTGGCGTCGGCCGCTGCCGCGGCGGCCGTCGTGGCGGTCTTCACCGTTCTGACGTCGGTGGTGCTCGCCAACAACGACGCCGCGCAACTGGACCGGCGGCTCGACTCGATCGTCGACGCCAGCATGTTCCCCGAGCAGCTCAGCGATCCGAGCCGCGGCGTGCTCACCACCGGCCGATCGGCGTCGTCGGGTCAGGTGGTGTTCCAGCGCGGGTTCCAGTTGCCGCGGCTCACGCCCGGCACCGAGAACGTAGTGGTCAACGGCGTCGAGTACAGGGTGCGCACCATCCCGATGGATCAGCAGGGCGGCGTGATGATGTCGATCGGCATCCGCGCCGACAGCATCTTGCTGAGCCGGGCGCGGATACCGCTCTACACGGCAGTCGGCGTGGCGACCGTGCTGATCGCCGCGGGCTTGGGCTGGCTGCTCGCCGGTCCGGCGATCCGGCCGCTGCGAAGGCTGACCGCGCAGACCATGCGGCTCGGCAAGGGCACCGACACGATGGAGGCGGTGACCGGTGCGCGGGAGGCCGAGGAGTTGTCCGACGCCATGGCCGGGATGCTCGACCGGTTGGCGGCCGCGCAGCGGGCGACCACCAACTCGCTGCAGGCCGCGCAGGACTTCGCGGCCAACGCCGCGCACGAGCTGCGCACCCCGCTGACCGCGATGCGGGCCGACCTGGACACCCTGCGGATTCACGACCTGCCCGCCGAGGAACGCGAGGAGGTGGTCGGCGACCTGCAGCGCGCGCAGCGCCGTGTCGAGGCGATCATCACCGCGCTGGGCCAGCTGGCATCGGGCCAGCTCGCGCAGGTGGAGGACCGCGAGTTGATCGACGTCACCGACATGCTCGACCGGGTGGCTCGGGAGAACGCTCGTGTGGCCGGCGAGGTCGAGATCGTCGTCGACGCCGACGACATCGGCTTCATCTGGGGCTGGCCCGGTGGCCTGCGGCTGGCGGTGGACAACCTGGTGCGCAACGCGATAGCGCACGGTGCTGCCACCCGAATCACGTTGACGGCGCGCCGAACCGGTGACGTGCTGACGATCGTCGTCGACGACAACGGCGGCGGGCTGCCCGTCGACGAGCATCAGGTGGTGCTGGGCAGGTTCGCACGGGGAAGTACCGCCGCGCCGGGCGGATCGGGGCTCGGGCTGGCGCTGGTTGCACAGCAGGCCGCTCTGCACGGCGGAAGCATCGAGCTGTCGGACGGGCCGCATGGCGGGTTGCGTGCCACGTTGACGGTGACGAGTTCGCCCGAGCCGAGCGAGGATCCAGACGAGAACGAGAACGTCAGCGGCGAGCCAGGGCCGCTGCGGCGCCGCGCCACCCAAGTAGCAGGATGGCGGTCACTAGCGAAGCGACCACCACGAAGCTGACCGCAGTACCCTGGGAAGTTGCCTTGCGCAACAGCATTCCGATCACCACGGTACTGAGCCAGATGATCAGCCCGGTCGGTGCGAGCACCGACGGCCGGCGCCAGGCCCGTGCCGCCAACCACCCGACGGCCGCCCCGGTCAGGAACGGCCACGCCGTCTCGGCGACGCCCGCGACGGTGATCCCCTCGGCGTGACTGCGCCTGCCGATCGTGCAGAACACGACGACGCACACCACGTCGACCAGCAGTGCCGTGACCGGTCGTACTCCGGCAGCGTTACCCCGAGCCATAGGTCATCACGTCGAGCAGCAGTGGACTGACGTTCTCCTCGTCCCTTGCCGTGAACCCAGGCTGCGTCGGGGCCGGCTTGCCGGTCAGCAGGCCGACGACCCCGTCCATCGATGCGAGCCGGCCGTCGAGTTTGAACGACTTGAAGATGAACGGAATGCCGTCGGACATCAACGGATCCGGCGTGCTCATCACGTGGAAGTGTAGGTGCGGCGCGTCGGTGTTGCCGCTATTGCCGAGGTTGGCGATCACCTGCCCGGTGGTGAGCCGATCACCCGACTTCACCTTGACGCTTCCGGTCTTGAGGTGGGCGTAGAACGCATAGTTGCCGTCTCCGACGTCCTGAACGACGTGGTTGCCTCCGTACTGGTCGAGGGGCAATCCGGTCGGTGATCGTCCCGCTACCTGTTCTGGTAATCCGTCGACGACGCTGACGACGGGCCCGTCGGCAACGGCGTGGATGTCAGCGCCGAAGAACGGGTAGCTCTCCGGCTTCGACGCATCACCGCGGTAGACGGTGCCGTCGGGGCTCATCTGCAAATAGTCGATGGCGAATCGTTCGGCCGCCCACAACTTGCCGTTCAGCGGGTTGAGGGCCATCCGGTGCGGCGTCATGTCGCAGCAGCTGTTGCCGTCCACCCAGCGCGGTCCGTCCAGCGGTGGGGAGATGACGGGCGGCTCGTGGGTGGAGACGGTCACCGGGGCGACGTCCTCGGTCATCGTCGCGAGTAGCAGCGGTGGCATCGGCCGGGTCAGATTGGTCACCACGGTGTGTGAAAGTTCTTGTGGCACAGCGGGTGTACTGTCATTGGAGCCGTCGATCACGACGTCGAGCCACACGACGGCGCTCTGACCAGGGCCCATCTTCGAGGTCGGCTCGGTTCCGCCGAGCGTCCGCATCCAATACGGGAGCCGATCGCCGGTCAGGGTCAGCAGCATCTTGTCCCCTGCCTTCACCGTCACCGACGACACGGTCACGTCCTGCCCGAGCGCGTTGGTCAGCTGCAGTTCGTAGGCGAGGTGCACCTTGCCGTCGGTGGCGGGGACGGGAATCGGCGGCGAGAGCACCTCGGCCAGCAGCGGGGTGGCGGCGGCCGGTTCCACGGGGGCCGAGGCAGTGGGCGACGGCTCCGCGGACTGCGCGGGCGGCTCGGTCGACGACGAACATGCCGCCACCAGGAAGACCACGCCGAGGATCGCCGCGGTGCCGCGGATGCCGGGGTGCATCAGCTGATCCTATGGCTCGGGTTCGGCCTGCTCGGGCTCTTCTGGGGCGTAGATCGCCTCCGGGTCGGGGCTGAACTCAGCGGGTTCGTCACCGGAGAACACCTCGGGGTCGGCGTCCGGATCGATGTCCTTCTCGGTGCGGAACACGAAGAAGAACACCACCCAACCGATCGCGGAGATGAAGATCCAGCTGACCAGGCGGTAGATGAGCATCGCGGATATCGAGGAGGCCAGGGTCATCCCACTCGACACCAGGCCCGGCACCAGCACCGCCTCGACGATCAGCAGCCCGCCGGGCATCAACGGGATCGACCCGACGGCTCGCGCCGCGGCGTAGGCGACGGTCAGCCCGGCCAGCGACGGGTGGCCACCCGCGGCATAGCAGGCGAAGGCCAGGCAGGCCACGTCGGCGACCCAGTTGAACATCGACCAGCTGAACGCCACGCCGAGGGTGCGGCGGCTCAGACTTACCGACTCCAGTTGCGCCAACGTCTCGCGCCACTTGTCCAAGCCGACGTCGGCCGGTTTGCCACGAATCGAGTTGAACCCGGAGAGGACGCGCACGCCGATGCCGTCGATGAGGTCAGGCCGCGAGGCGACGGCCTGCGCCAGGATCAATAGGGCGATGAAGCCGCCGAGCGTAAAGATAAGGGACAGAGGGTTTTTGCTGGCACCGAGTAGGAAGGCGCCGCCGAGTCCCAGCAGTGCCAGGCCGACGATCTGCAACACGCCCGACATCACCAGCTGCCAGGATGCGACGACGGGAGAGGCGCCCCAGATCCGTTGTTGGCGGTAGACGAAGGTGGCCGAAAGCACCGGGCCGCCCGGCATGGTGGTGCTCAGCGCGTTGCCGCAGTAGAAGGCGGCCTCCGAGCGAAACTGCTTGACGTGCACGCCCGCCGACTTCAGTAGCGTGCGCTGGATCTGGGCGAAACTGTGCATCGACGCCAGTGCGGCGACCGCCGCGGCCAGCACCCACCACCAGTTCGCGGAAAGTAGGCTCCTCCACGCCTGGGCGAGCTGATCCCGGACCAGAACCACCTCGACGGCGAGCACGATGACGGCGACTCCGATGATCGCCCACCGCAGCCACCAGTACCGGCCGCGCTGGCGGCCTTCTCGGCGGTTGGCGTCCCTTACCCGGATCGCAGCACTCCCCTCCGGCACGCCCACCAGGGTAATGGCGGCGCCTCGCCGAATCAGCGTGCCTGGAAGGGGCGCGCCGAGTCGTTACAGTACCGACATGCCAGCGGGGTTCACTCTAGATTCGACCGCGGATGAGTCAGTCCATCCCATCGTCCGCAAGACCGCCGCCTGGTCCTGGCGACTTCTCATCATCCTCGCCGCGCTGATCGCGTTGCTGTGGGTGGTCAAGCACGTCGAGGTGATCGTCGTGCCGGTGCTGCTGGCGATCATGTTGACGGCGATGCTGCTGCCGGTCGTCGACCTGCTGGACCGGCGGGGGATGCCAAGAGGGATCGCCGTATTCGCGGTGCTGCTCAGCGGGTTCGTGGTGGTCGGGGGCATTCTGACGTTCGTCGTGACTCAGTTCATCGAGGGCGCACCCGCGCTGGTCGAGCAGGTCACCCGAAGCATCACGTCCGCGAGGGAGTGGATGACGACAGGGGTGTTCTCGCACTTCAGCAGCGGACAGATCAACAGCGCGACCGAGGCGGCGATCGATGCGCTGAAGAACAACCAGGCGAAGCTGACCAGCGGCGCACTTTCGACCGCCGGGACCATCACCGAGATCGTCACCGGGGCGCTGCTGGTGTTCTTCACCTTGATCTTCCTGCTGCACGGCGGCCGCAACATCTTCGTCTACGTCTCCAAGATCTTCCCTTCGACCGTCCGCGATCGGGTGCAGGATGCGGGCCGGGCGGGTTTCCATTCACTGATCGGCTATGTCAGGGCCACGTTCCTCGTGGCCCTCGTCGACGCCGTCGGCATCGGCACCGGCCTGGCGATCATGGGCATCCCGCTGGCGTTGCCGCTGGCGTCGCTGGTGTTCCTCGGTGCGTTCATCCCGCTGGTCGGTGCCGTGATCGCAGGCGGGCTTGCGGTGATCGTCGCGCTGATCGCCAAGGGGTGGGTCTACGCGCTGATCGCGTTGGGTCTGATCATCGCGGTGCAACAGCTCGAGGCGCACGTGCTGCAACCGCTGGTGATGGGGCGCGCGGTCTCGGTGCACCCGCTCGCGGTCGTGTTGGCAATCGCCGCCGGTGCCGTGCTTGCCGGCATCGTCGGGGCCTTGCTGGCCGTGCCCGCGGTGGCCTTCGCGAACAGCGCCATGCGCGTGCTGGTGGCCGACGATCCGAAGGCCGAGGAGGCCGTCCTCGAGGCCGAAGTGGGCCCGGCAATCAGCGCCGAACCCGACGACCTACCGCCGAAGCCGCCGGAGGATTAGAGCCGGCCCTCGCGCCGCAGTACATCTGCCGCACTGACGCCGCCACCGCCGCGACGCTTGGGTTCGTCGTCGGAAGCCTCGCGGGTGTCGATCTTCTCGGTGGCATCCGGCTCCTGCGGACGTTGGGTTGGGATCGCCGTGGTCGGCGGGTCGACCGGCTGCGCCTGCGGTGGGGCCTTCCGCGGTGCGGGCCGTTGCTCGGGCATCGCCCGCGTCGGCTCGGCCGACGGCGCGGATGATCCGCCAGCCGGTGCACCGTTGCCGCCGCGCAACTCACCGAGCCACGATTCGATCTCGCGGTTTTGCGTCGATGCGCGCTGAGACTCGGCGCGGCGGGACGCTCTGGTCGAGGGCGGCGGCGTCGGCGCGGGTGGCGAAGTCGGAGTGGCATTCCGGTTGGGGTCGGCCCGCGGCGTGCGGGTCGTCGGTGCGTCGGGCACCGCCTTTGCACCTGCTGCCGGGCCCGCGTCCGTTGGTGCCTTGAAGCGGGTGGTGGGCGCTTCGCCCGCCTTTGCA
>JAOPVF010000358.1 GCA_025963195.1 Mycobacterium sp.
ACATCCCCGCGTCGTCCAGCGCGTCGGTTACGCGCTGATCGGGCCCCTGCAGCGGCTGTTCGAGCACCTCGACGCCAAACCCGGCCAGTACACCGAGAAAGACATCTCGCCCTATCTGTGGCACAACAGGGAAATACCCCGACACCGACGAGTACAAGATGCTGTACGAAAGCAACTTCGCCGACTACCGGTTGCGGATCGGCGGCCTCGTCGCCAACCCCGTCGAGCTGGACTTGACCGAGCTACACGCCCTGCCCCACCACGAGCAGATCACCCAGCACTTCTGCATCCAAGGCTGGTCCGGCGTCGCGAAATGGGGCGGAGTATCCATGCAGACCATCCTCGACCTGGTCAAACCCTACCCAGAGGCGAAGTGGGTGGTGTTCTACTCCCTGGGCGAGGGCCCCGACGGAGGCACCTACTACGACGCGCACCCGATCGAGCAGATGAGCAACCACCTCACGATGCTGGCCTATGACATGAACGACAAACCGCTGTCGTTCGGACACGGCGCTCCACTGCGGTTGCGCAATGAGGGTCCAGCTCGGCTTCAAACTCGTCAGATGGATCAAGAGTATCGAGTTCGTCGCCGACTTCCACGACGTCGGCGGCGGCTACGGCGGCTACAACCAGGACCACGAATTTTTCGGCTACCGCCAAACCATCTGACACCGGACCGACGCCTCCGCAGAACCGACCCGCCAACCCAGCTCGGAAAGGTTGCATCCATGGAGAAGTCGTCGCTAACCGCGCTGGCCCGCGAACAGCTCAAGATCGCACAGCACGCCTCCAGCGGGCGCAGCGCACGCACCGTGTACGGCGGCCATGAACACGTGCTCCGCCAAACCCTGATCGCGCTGGCCGGCGGCCACAAACTCGACGAGCACGACAACCCCGGCGAAGCCACCGTCCACGTGCTACACGGGCGGGTACGCCTCACCGCCGGCGACCTCGACTGGGAAGGCTCCCCCGGGGACCTCCTCATCGTCCCCGACGCCCGGCACTCCCTCGAAGCGCTCGAAGACTCCACCGTGCTGCTGACGGTCGCCAAACTCATTGAGTAGCTCGGTTCCCACGACGGTCTGGGTAGCCGCCTCCAGGTTGTCGGGACGGGAGGCCACACGAGTGGTGAGCGAGGGGTGTGGGTAGCGGCCAGGTAGTCCACGACCTCGGTCGGCACACCGGCCAGCGGATCAGCCACGAACCCGTCGACGTAACGAACCGTCACCATCTGCAGCGCCAATCAGGGCAAACGATCCACCGACCCCAACGGCCACCGCCTTAGCGGATGCTTTCGTTCCACTACCCGTCAGGGGCCTGGCCGAGCAGCGTCCACGACTCGATCAGCTCCTCCGGCGACCACTCGCGGCGCATGGCGCCGCACCGTAGAGGTCGCCGCCCAACCTCAGCCTCCCGACCCCGTCACTTTGCACCTCAGGTCAGCTTCGGGAGTTCCGGGCCGCCCTTGGCGACGTCGCCGCCGCCCGCGGCGGGTTGCACCGTGGTGGGTTCGTGCTCGAGCACGGCGGTCTGATCGATGCCGCGCGGCGCGAGGAGCTGGTGCGGCTCGGTGTGCACCTGACCGCGCAGCAAGCATTGCTCGATGGCCTCGCCCCGGCGCTGGTCGCCGCCTGGGGCGCCGCGCGCACCGCCGAGCTGTTCCCCTGGCGTGAACTGCTCGACGCCGGTGTCGGCCTCAGCGCTGGCACCGACCACCCCATCGGGCCGCTGGCCCCGCTGCGCGCCATCCACGGCATGACCACCCGTACGACGCCGGCGGTTCTCGGACCTCAACACGCGATCACCCGAGCCGAAGCTCCCACCCTTTACACCCAGGCCGGGGCGCCGGTGCTGGGCGGAGGGCTGACCGGCGAGCTCGCGACCGAAGCCCCGGCCGACTTCGCGATCTACCCCGTCGACCCCGCGACCTGCCCGACCGAACGGCTCCCTGGCCTGCGGCCGTCCCACACCGTCGTCAACGGACGCGTCATTCACGTCCAACCGGACAGCGCGGGAACGTCCCAAACCCCATGAACGGTCCTGCCCTCCGATCGTCACTGCGCTCAAATGGCACGTCGACGAGACTCCACGATGGGAACCCTAGCCGCCACCAAGCACGAGCCAGGGGACTCTCAGCCGGCCGTAGGAGGATCCTTGTGCGGGAGGTCGAGATGCTGTGTCGGGCGGTCTCGACCGCGTCCACCTGCGTGCTCCATCCCTGCTGCCGGCGCTGCTGGTGCCTGCTCGGTCGCGCTTGGTTCAGGGCTGTAGCAGTGTCTTGATTGCGCGGCGTTCGTCCATCGCCTTGTAGCCCTCGGCGATTTGGTCGAGCGGCAGGGTGAGGTCGAAGACCTTGCCTGGGTCGATCTCGCGCTTCCAGATGCGGTCGGTGAGGTCGGGCAGGAAGCGGCGTACCGGTGCGGGCCCGCCGTGCAGGTGGACGTGGCTGTAGAACAGTTCTTCGCCGGGCAGGGCGACGTCGTGGGAGACGCCGACGTGGCCGCCGGGTCACCGAACTCGCGGGCCAGCTTCTGTCGCTGCTCGTGGTGGGAGAACGCGATGATCCGTTCGGCGCCCAGCTGCTTGGCGGCGAGCACGCCGAGCAGGCCGACCGCGCCGTCACCGACGACGGCGACGGTGTTGCCGGGCTGCACGTCGGCGGCGACGGCGCCGAACCAGCCGGTGCCCAGCACGTCCGAGGCGGTCAGCAGCGACGGCATCAGATCGGCGTCGGGGACTCGGGAGTAGCGACGAGGTGCCGTCAGCCAGTGGGATGCGCAAGTACTGGGCCTGGGCGCCGTTGGCACCGACGAACTCACGGTGGATGCAGTTGGTCTGGTAACCGGCCTGGCAGATCTCGCAGGTGTTGTCGGAGGCGAAGAACGAACCGATCACGAACTGGCCGGGCTTGATCGAGGTGACCTCGGAGCCGACTTCTTCGACGATGCCGACGTATTCGTGGCCCATCGGGGTGGGCTGCTCGACGGGGTTGATGCCGCGGTAGTCCCACAGGTCGGACCCGCACACGCAGGTGGCGGACATGCGGATGACCGCGTCGGTGGGGTGTTCGATAGTCGGGTCGGCTCGGTCTTCGAGTCGGATGTCACCGGGGGCATAAATGACTGCGCCGCGCATAGCGTGGTTTCCTTCTGAATCGTGAGGTGATCCTGGTTTTCGGGTGGTTACTGCGTTCGGTCGATAGTGAGACGGAAGCTGTCGCCGGCTTCGGCGATGGCGTCGAGGCCGGTCTGCATGCGGCCAAGGTGCACGATCCCGGGATCGGGGATGGTCTGGCCGTCGTGGCGGTAGAAGATGGCCAGGTCGTGGTTCGGTGACCAGTAGCCGAGATCGCCGGCCTCGTAGGTGGCCTTCCCCTCGCCGGTGGGGTGCAGGGGGCGGGGCAGCGTTCCCGGTTTCTCGCGGCTGAGCAGGTCGTGCATGTCGAGTGTCAAGGGCAGCTGGGAGGCGAAGTCACGCGCGGTCGGGGTGTCGGCGAGCGTGGCGGTGGCTCGACGTCCGTCGGACTGGCCTCCGGCGATGGTGAGTGTCACCTGCATGGCGTGCCTACTTTCCGAGTCGGATGCCGAGTGTGAGGTGGCGCATGCCGGGGTCGCGGGCGTGCTGGTCAGAGGAGTGCTGCTGGTGCCCCGTGCCGTCGGTCTCGTGGTGTGGCTGCTGGTGCATGCGGCGGCAGCGATCAGTGAGGTCAGTCCGAATGCCGCTGCGGCCGCCAACGCGCTCGTCGACCTGTTTGGTCTCACTGCGGAAGCTCCTTCATCTGGCGTAGCCGGCGATTTGTTGGATCAGCGGGCGGTGTAGCCACCGTCGACCGGTAGCGCGACACCCACGACGAAGCTGGCGCCGGGACTGCACAGCCAGAGCACGGCCGCGGCCATCTCTTCAGCGCTGCCCAGACGCCCGATGGGCTGATTGGCGGCGGCTTCGTCGCGGTCGAGGTCACCGGAGTCGATCATGGCGGTGACCATCGGGGTTTCGATGGTGCCGGGGCAGATCGCGTTGATCCGGATGCCTCGGGGCGCGTACTCCAGGGCGGCGCTGCGGGTCAGGCCGATGACCCCGTGCTTGGAGGCGTGGTAGGCGGCCCGGCCAGGTAGCCCGACCAACCCGCCGAGCGAGGAGCAGTTGACGATCGCGCCCGATCCCTGGCTGCGCATCTGGGCGAGCTCGTGCTTCATGCTGGCCCAGATGCCGCGCAAGTTGATTCCGTTCACGCGGTCGAAGGTCTCGGCGGTCTCGTCTGCGGCGTCAGTCATCGGGGATTGGATACCGGCGTTGTTGTAGGCCAGATCAAGGCTGCCGAACGTTTCCACGGTTCTGGCCACCGCGGCCGCGACCTGCTGCTCGTCGCTCACATCGCACCGCACGGCCAAGACCCGGTGCCCAGCGTCGGCCAGTTCGTGCTCTGCGGTGCGCAGCGCGTCGTCCCTGACGTCAGCCAACGTCACGGCTGCACCCGCTTCGGCGAACGCGCGCGCGGTCGCCAGCCCCATGCCGGAGCTGGCGCCGGTCACGAACGCGACCTGCCCGCTGAAGTCATAGACCGGGTTCACGCCCGGCGTTGCCGAGCCAGCTGCCGAACCAGGGTGGGCGGTCATGCGGCGAACACCTGCTTGGCGACGGTCATCGCGGACATGGCCCGCGGCCAGCCGGCGTAGAACGCGATGTGGGTGATCGCCTCGATCAGCTCGGCCTCGGTGTTGTCGTTTTCCTTGGCCAGGCCGAGGTGGTACACGAGCTGGTCGGTAGCACCGAGCGTGGCCAGCACAGACACGGTCACCAGGCTGCGCTCCTTCGGTGACAGCTCGGTGCGCGGCCACACCTGGCCGAACAGCACGTCGTCGGTGAAGTGCACGAAGTCGGGGGCGAACTCT
>JAOPVF010000363.1 GCA_025963195.1 Mycobacterium sp.
ATGGATCCGCCGAATCCGCACGACACCTTGACCGCGTAGGGCTGGTCGTAGGTCGAGTAGTCGAAGATCTCCTGGCAGTAGATGGTCTTGATCTGCGTGCACAGCCCGGCGGCCATCACCGCAAGTGCGTCGTTGGCCCAGCCCGGGTCGACACCGCTGACCAACAGCGTGGCGCCGCCCTCCTCGGCCGCGCCCGTGAGGCGGTCGACCCATTCCTGCGGCGCGGACCGCGGGTCGTAGAGGGAGTAGAGCGAGGGCGTTACGACGTGCATACCCGCGCGCAGGCAGCGCACGATGTCGTTGATCGCGTCGTCGGGACGGACGTCACCCGACGCCATGTAGGCCACGGCATCGCTGTCCGCCAGGGCGGCGTCGACGTCGGTGGTGGCGGTGACGCCCGTCGGTGAATCCAGGCCGGCAAACGTCGCCGCGTCCCTGCCCTCCTTGTCCGGCGAGGAGGTGATCACGCCGGCCAATTCCAGCCCTGGAAAGGCAGTCAAAGAGCGGATTGCCGTCGACCCCATATTGCCCGTTCCCCACACCGCCACACGCCTCATTCGCAACACCTTATCGGCCCCCACACAGGTTCTCGTGGCCGATATCACAATCGAATGAAGTAGCAGCTCAGGGCCGTTTTGATGGTGCTGGTGGGGCCCAATCAACCACTGGGTTACTTAGCTGGCAGAAATTTGCTCGATGAGGCTTTGCGTTGAAGTTACCGGGCGGTATAGTTGACCACAGTTACTGGTGGGTAACTTATCGTGAGTACCCAACCGCAGACGGAATCTCATCGAGGAGACATCGTGAGCCACTACAAGAGCAACGTCCGTGACCAGGTGTTCAACCTGTTCGAGGTATTCGGCGTCGACAAGGCACTCGGCGAAGGTCAGTTCAGCGACCTCGACGTCGATACCGCCCGCGAGATGCTCGAGGAGATGAGCCGGCTGGCCGCAGGCCCGATCGCCGATTCATTCGCCGAGGGTGACCGCAACCCCCCGACCTTCGACCCCAACACGTTCTCCGTGACGCTGCCGGAGTCCTTCAAGAAGTCTGTCCGCGCCGTGCTCGACGCCGGCTGGGACCGCGTGGGCCTCGACGAGGCGCTCGGCGGTACCCCGACACCCAAGGCTCTGATGTGGGCACTCAACGAGCACATCCTCGGCGCCAACCCCGCAGTCTGGATGTACGCAGGCGGCGCCGGATTCGCGAACATCTTCTACCACCTCGCCACCGAGGAGCAGAAGAAGTGGGCCGTGCTGGCCGCTGAGCGTGGCTGGGGCTCCACGATGGTGTTGACCGAGCCCGACGCGGGCTCTGACGTCGGCGCAGGCCGCACCAAGGCCGTCAAGCAGGAGGACGGCTCCTGGCACATCGAGGGCGTCAAGCGCTTCATCACCTCCGGTGACTCCGGCGACCTGTTCGAGAACATCTTCCACCTGGTGCTGGCACGCCCCGAGGGCGCTGGCCCCGGCACCAAGGGTCTTTCGCTGTTCTTCGTGCCGAAGTTCCTGTTCGACTTCGAGACCGGCGAGCCCGGCGAGCGCAACGGCGTGTACGTCACCAACGTCGAGCACAAGATGGGCCTGAAGGTCTCCGCGACCTGCGAGCTGTCGCTCGGGCAGCACGACAAGCCCGCCGTCGGCTGGCTGGTCGGCGAGGTGCACGAGGGCATTGCCCAGATGTTCGACGTCATCGAGCAAGCCCGAATGATGGTGGGCACCAAGGCCATCGCGACGCTGTCGACCGGGTACCTCAACGCGCTCGAGTACGCCAAGGAGCGCGTCCAGGGTGCTGACCTCACGCAGATGACCGACAAGGCCGCGCCTCGCGTCACCATCACGCACCACCCGGACGTGCGTCGCAGCCTGCTGACGCAGAAGTCCTACGCCGAGGGCCTGCGCGCGCTGTACATCTACACCGCGACCTTCCAGGACCCCGAGGTGGCCAAGGCCGCCCACGGCATCGACGCGGACCTTGCCGTCAAGGTCAACGATCTGCTGCTGCCCATCGTCAAGGGTGTCGGCTCCGAGCAGGCTTACGCCAAGCTCACCGAGAGCCTGCAGACCTTCGGTGGCTCCGGCTTCCTGCAGGACTACCCGATCGAGCAGTACATCCGCGACGCGAAGATCGACTCGCTCTACGAGGGCACCACGGCCATCCAGGCGCAGGACTTCTTCTTCCGGAAGATCGTGCGCGACAAGGGTGTTGCCCTTGGCTACGTGGCGGGTCAGATCGAGCAGTTCATCAAGAACGAGTCCGGCAACGGTCGCCTGAAGGCCGAGCGAGAGCTGCTGGCGACCGCGCTGGCCGACGTGCAGGGCATGGCGGCGACGCTGACCGGCTACCTGATGTCGGCGCAGGAGGATGCGGCCAACATCTACAAGGTGGGCCTGGGCTCGGTGCGCTTCCTGATGAGCGTCGGTGATCTGGTTCTCGGCTGGCTCCTGCTGGAGCAGTCGTCGGTTGCCATCGCAGCGCTCGACAATGGCGCAGCGGGCGACGATCGCAACTTCTACGACGGCAAGATCGCGACGGCATCGTTCTTCGCGAAGAACTTCCTGCCACTGCTGACGAGTACCCGTCTGGTGATCGACACCATCGACAACGAGGTCATGGAACTGGACGAGGCGGCCTTCTAAACCATCTCGAACCAAAATGCCTCCGGAGACCCCGGGGGCATTTTGCGATTCAGAGGGAGTCGACTCCTGGCCTGCCGCCGTCGCTGACGTTCTCGGTCCATCGGCCGCCGTCCCACCAACGCAGCTCGTGGCGTCCAGACGGGTCGCGCTGCCACGCGCCAGTAGGCCCGGAGGGGGCCGAGAGACGCTCCGAGAGGCGGCGGAACACCCGTTCGACGTTGGCGGAGTTCTTGCCCCAGTCGACGAGGCCGAACTT
The DNA here is from genome assembly GCA_025963195.1 of Mycobacterium sp. GTDB lineage: Bacteria > Actinomycetota > Actinomycetes > Mycobacteriales > Mycobacteriaceae > Mycobacterium. The sequence continues at coordinate 2,896 of JAOPVF010000363.1, forward strand.
CAGGGCCGACGTGACGGTGACCTCGACGGCGTCGGCAGCCACCGGCCGGAGCCTGACCTCGAGGTTCTCACCCCAGGTCGCCAGGTTAGCGCCGGACGACATCTTGACGAAGCCCGAGCCAGCATCGGCGACGCTCACCGTCATCGCCTCGGCCTGCGCGGCATCGC
>JAOPVF010000368.1 GCA_025963195.1 Mycobacterium sp.
TTCCGCATGACAACTCCTGCTGTACCGAGCCTGTTGCCGCACCTGTGGAAGTCGGCTCTGGTTTCCGGCGTGCTGGCCGTCGCGCTCGGCGTCGCGGTTGTGGCGTGGCCGGGGATCTCGATCGCCGTCGCTGCCATCTTCTTCGGCGCCTACCTGCTGGTGACGGGTATCCAGCAGGTAATCTTCGCGTTCAGCCTGCACGTCGCCGCAGGCGGTCGCGTCCTGCTGTTCATCAGCGGCGCCGCCTCACTGATCCTTGCGGTGCTCGCGTTCCGGCACCTCTACGACGCGGTGTTGCTGATGGCCATCTGGATCGCCGTCGGCTTCGTCTTCCGCGGCGTGGCGACAACTGTTTCAGCGATCAGCGACCCGACATTGCCGGGTCGTTGGTGGAACATCTTCGTCGGCGCCATAAGCCTCATCGCCGGCGTGGTGGTGCTGGCCTCGCCGTTCGAATCGCTGGCCACGCTCACGCTGGTGGTCGGCATCTGGCTGATCGTCATCGGCGTGATGGAGGTCGTCGCGTCGTTCGGCATTCGCGCCACCACCAAGAAGGTGGAGGCCAAGCCCGCCGCCGGCGTCGCCCCGGAGGCCCCGGAGGCCACCGAAGCGAAGGAATCCACCAGCTGAATCTGGGCCTGACCAGGGTCATGGCCCTTTGCCGCGTTGTCTACTACAATTCGTCGTAGACAAGAGCTGCAGCTCGGAAGATGGGGCACATGGACCCGCTCGACGTGTCACGGTGGCAGTTCGGCATCACCACCGTCTACCACTTCATATTCGTCCCGCTGACCATCGGCCTTGCCCCGCTGATCGCGGTCATGCAGACCGTGTGGGTGATCACCGACAACCCGGCCTGGTACCGACTCACCCGTTTCTTCGGCAAGTTGTTCCTGATCAACTTCGCCATCGGCGTGGCCACCGGCATCGTGCAGGAATTCCAGTTCGGGATGAACTGGAGCGAGTACTCGCGTTTCGTCGGTGACGTCTTCGGCGCTCCCCTCGCGATGGAGGGCCTGGTCGCGTTCTTCTTCGAGTCGACGTTCCTCGGGCTGTGGATCTTCGGGTGGACGCGCCTGCCCCGGCTGGTGCACCTGGCGTGCATCTGGGTGGTCGCGATTGCGGTGAACATGTCGGCGTTCTTCATCATCGCCGCGAACTCCTGGATGCAGCACCCGGTCGGTGCCCGATTCAACCCGGAGACGGGTCGCGCCGAACTGATCAGCATCGTCGCGTTGTTCACCAACAACACTGCGACGGCAGCGTTCTCGCACGCGGTGACCGGTGCCTTCCTCACCGCGGGCACATTCGTCGCAGGGGTCTGCGCATGGTGGTTGGTTCGGGCGCGCGAGAGCGACGAAGCTCGCACCGTGTACCGCCCCGCCACCATCCTGGGTTGCCTCGTCGCATTGGCCGCCGCGGCGGGTCTCGGGCTCACCGGCGACGCCCAGGGCAAGCTGATGTTCCAGCAGCAGCCGATGAAGATGGCCAGCGCGGAATCGCTGTGCCACACCGAAACCGATCCCGACTTCTCGATTCTCACCATCGGGACGCACAACAACTGCGACAGCGTCACCCACCTCATCGAGGTGCCCTACGTGCTGCCCTTCCTCGCCGAGGGAAGGTTCGACGGGGTCAAGCTCGATGGTGTCAAGGACCTTCAGGACGAGTACCAGGCGAAGTTCGGGCCCGGCGACTACCGCCCCAACCTGTTCGTCACCTACTGGGCGTTCCGCGCAATGATCGGGTTGCTCGCGGTCCCAGGGCTGTTCGCGGTCGTCGCGCTGTGGCTCACCCGGCGTGGCCGCATCCCCGACCAGCGCTGGTTCGCATGGTTCGCGGTCCTCGTGCTGCCAACCCCGTTCCTGGCCAACAGCGCCGGATGGGTGTTCACCGAGATGGGCAGGCAGCCATGGGTGGTAGTGCCGAACCCGACCGGTGACCAGATGATCCGGCTGACCGTCGACCACGGTGTGTCCGGACATTCGGCAGGTCTGGTTCTGACGTCGCTGATCACGTTCACCGCTCTCTACGCGGGTCTTGCGGTGATCTGGTTCTGGCTGCTGCGCCGGTACGTGGTCGAGGGTCCGCTGGAGCACGACTCAGAACCCGCGCCGCCGAAACCGCCGGGCGACGACGAAATCGCGCCCCTGTCGTTCGCGTACTGAGGAGCAGTCCATGGCACTGCAGGACTTCTGGTTCATCGCCCTTGCGGCGCTGTTCGTCGGCTTCTTCGTGCTCGAGGGCTTCGACTTCGGCATCGGCATGTTGATGAAGACGTTCGGCCGGGTCGCCAAGGGGGACCGCGAACAGCATCAGCGCGCCGCCCTCAACACGATCGGCCCCGTGTGGGACGGCAACGAGGTGTGGCTGATCACTGCGGCCGGTGCGATGTTCGCGGCGTTCCCCGGGATGTACGCCACCCTCTTCTCGGGGCTGTACCTACCGCTGCTGGTGATCCTGGTGTCGATGATCCTGCGTATCTGCGCCATCGAGTGGCGCGGCAAGATCGACGACCCGCGCTGGCGGGAGTGGGCCGACCTCGGCATCGCCATCGGCTCCTGGGTGCCCGCGGTGTTGTGGGGCGTGGTCTTCGCCGCACTGGTCCGCGGCCTTCCGGTCAACGCGGACAAACAGATTCACCTGTCCCTCACAGACGTGTTCAACCCGTACACGCTGCTCGGTGGACTGGCCACCGCAGGCCTCTTCGCGTTCCACGGGGCATTGTTCGCACGGCTGAAGACCGAAGGCGCCGTGCGCGACGACGCGACCAGATTCGCCGCAAGGCTCGCCCTGCCGGTGACCACGGCCGTTGCCGCGTTCGGGGTGTGGACCCAGCTCGCTCACGGCAAGGACTGGACCTGGCTGATCCTCGGCTTCGCCATCGTCTCCCAGCTGTCGGCCGTCATGCTGGTACTGAGCAAGGGCAGCGACGGATGGGCGTTCACGTGCACGGCATGGACGGTCGCCGCCGTGGTGATCCTGCTGTTCGCGGTGTTGTACCCGAACCTGGTGCCGTCGACGCTGAATCCCGACTGGAGCCTCACCGTGCAGAACGCGTCCTCGACGCCGTACACGTTGAAGATCATGAGCTGGGCTGCGCTGATCTTCGCCCCGCTGGTCATCACCTATCAGGCATGGACGTATTGGGTTTTCCGGCAACGCATCTCGGCCGACCGGATCCCCGCCCCGATCGGGCTGTCGCGGCCACCGACGTGAATCGGCTGCACGCCTCGACCGCGATGCGGCGGCATCTGGCCGCATCAGTTTGCTGTGGCGTTGTGATCACCGGCAGCGCGGTCGCGTCCGCCGTCCTGCTGGCGCACGTCATCTCGGGTGTCATCACCGATCCCGCGTCACGCACGGTGTCGCACTGGTCGGGTGCATTGTGGATCCTGTTGACGCTCTGGCTCGTTCGCGCGGCCGCCCAGTGGCTGCAGGCCCGGCTGAGCCAGCGCGGCGCGACGGCGGTGATCGCCGAGTTCAACGAGCGCGTGCTGACAACGGTCTGTGCGCTGTCCCCGCCCCAACTCGCCGCCAGCAGGGACGAGGCGGCCGTCCTCGCCACCCGTGGCCTCGACGGCCTGCGGCCGTACTTCACCCGCTACCTGCCCGCGGTGATCCTGGCCGGGCTCATCACGCCCGCCGCGGTGGTCGTGATGGCCGGCTACGACCTGCGGTCGGCGGTGATCGTGTTGATCGCCCTGCCGCTGGTCCCACTGTTCATGGTGCTGATCGGTCTGGCCACCGCCGAACGGTCGGCGGCGTCACTGGCGGCGATGACCACGCTGCAGTCCCGTCTGCTCGACCTCATCGCAGGCATCCCGACCCTGCGGGCGCTCGGCCGAGCCGACGGGCCCGCCCACCGCATCGCCGAACTCGCTGCGGCGCACCGCCGTTCCACGATGGCCACGCTGCGGATCACGTTCCTCTCCGCGCTCGTACTGGAGCTACTCGCCACCCTCGGCGTCGCCCTCGTCGCGGTCGGCGTCGGGCTCCGGCTGGTGTTCGGCGAGGTGGAGCTGTCGACCGCGCTGACGGCACTGCTGCTAGCACCCGAGGTGTTCTGGCCCCTGCGCCGCGTTGGCACGGAGTTCCACGCCGCGCAGGACGGGAAGACGGCCGCGGAGAAGGCATTCGGCATTCTCGACGCTGCGCCGGCTCCGATCGGCGGGACGCTCTCGGTGGCCGCCGCTGGTGCGTCGATCCGGCTCGAGGGCGTGTCCGTCGACGGCCGCGACGGCGCCGCACCGCATCGGTTGACGGCCGACGTCGAGCCCGGTTCGGTCACCGTGCTGACCGGTCCCAACGGCGCGGGCAAGAGCACCACGCTGCAGGTCATCCTCGGGTTGACGAGGCCGACGTCGGGGCGGGTACTGGTCGCCGGAGTGGACGTCGAGCACCTCGACCCGCGGGCCTGGTGGTCACAGGTGGCGTGGCTGACCCAACGTCCGGCCCTGGTGCCTGGCACGCTGCGCGAGAACCTCGAGCTGTTCGGTGCCATCGACGATCTCGACGACGCTTGCCGCACAGCGGGTTTCGACGAGGTGCTGGCCACCCTGCCCTCCGGGTTGGACACGATGATCGGTCGGGGCGGCGAAGGTCTGTCCCTCGGCCAGCGCCAGCGTCTCGGCATCGCCCGCGTCCTCGGTTCCCGGGCGCCCGTCCTGCTCCTCGACGAGCCGACGTCGCACCTCGACGCCGAACTGGAGGATCGGATCCTGCATGCCATCGCCGAACGGGCGCGAGCGGGAGCGGCCGTGGTGCTGGTCGGCCACCGCGAGCGGGTGATCGCCACCGGTGACCGCGTCGTGCACGTCGGAGGTGAGGTTCTTGTCTGAGGCACTCGCCTTGCTCCGCCCACGCTGGTCGCGTCTGGTCCTGGCCGTCACGCTCGGGGTACTCGCGCTCGGCAGTGCGCTGGCGCTGGCCGGGGTGTCGGCGTGGTTGATCACGCGGGCGTGGCAGATGCCGCCGGTGCTCGACCTGACCGTCGCCGTGGTGGCGGTCCGCGCGCTCGGCATCTCGCGCGGAGTGCTCGGGTACTGCGAACGGCTCGCATCGCACGACACCGCACTACGCGCCGCGGGCAGCGCCCGCACGCAGCTGTACCGCAGGCTGGTCGACGCCCCTGCGGAGACTGCGCTGCGCCTGCACAGCGGTGAGCTGGTGTCACGGGTTGGTTCCTCGGTCGACGAACTCGCCGACGTGCTCGTCCGCGCGGTCCTGCCGATTGCCGTGGCCGCGGTGTTGTCGTCGGCCGCCGTGGTGGCCATCGCCGTCATCTCCCCCGCCGCCGCTGCCGTCCTCGCGGGCTGCCTCCTGCTCGCGGGCGTGTTCGCGCCGTGGCTGGCCGCCCGGGCGGCGACCGCCACCGAAGAGGCTGCCGTCGGCCATCATTCGAGGCGGGACGCGGCCACGATGCTGGCGCTGGAGCACGCCCCGGAGCTACGGGTGGGCGGTCGCCTCGACGACGTGATCGCCGAATCCACGCGGCAACAGCACGTGTGGGGCTCCGCCGCCGACCGGGCGGCGGCTCCAGCCGCGTTCGCCGCGGCGGTGCCGACCCTCGCACTCGGCGCGAGCGCACTCGGCGCGCTGATCGCGGGAATCTCGTTGGCCCCGTTCGTCGCCCCGACCACCCTCGCGATCCTGATGCTGCTTCCGCTCTCGGCGTTCGAGGCGACCACGGCACTGCCTGCCGCGGCCATCCAACTGACCCGCGCCCGCATCGCCATCCGCCGCCTGACCGAACTCACCGAACCGGACCCGAACCGTCGCGCACGACCGGTGGTGTCGCCCGTCGACGTCCGACCGGGTGACCGGCTGGCCGTCGTCGGTCCCAGCGGTTGCGGAAAGACGACGATGCTGATGGCCATCGCAGCCGCACCCACTCCCCGAGTCGCTTCGCTCCTGCCCGCCGAACGGGAAGCAGGACTCTTCGCCGAGGACGCGCATCTGTTCGACACCACGGTCCGCGACAACCTCCTCGTCGCGCGCGGCGATGCCACCGACGCCGACCTGACCTCTGCGCTGGCGCTCGTCGGTCTGCAGCCGTGGCTCGACGGCCTGTCCGAGGGTCTGTCCACCATCCTGCAAGGCGGCGCTGCCGCAGTCTCGGCAGGCCAGCGCAGACGGCTGCTGCTGGCGCGCGCCCTCGTCTCGTCGTTCCCGATCGTGCTGCTCGACGAGCCGACCGAACACCTCGACGCCGCCGACGGTGAGCGCATCCTGACCGACTTGCTCACCCCAGGTGCACTGTTCCCCGCCGACCGTGGCGTCGTGTTGGCGACGCACCACCTGCCCGATGGCATTTCCTGCCCGATCCTGTCATTGCGCGCCGGCGAGTACTCTCGGCAGACATGACCGGGTATCCCGGCGGGTATCCTCCTCCGCCGCAGCAGCCTTACTACGGCGGCTATCCACCGCCGCCGATGGGGCCGAAGAACGGCCTCGGCATCTCCGCACTCGTCACCGCGATCATCGGCCTGGTGTTCTGCTGGACGGTGGTCGGCGGCGTCGTACTCGGCGTACTCGCGGCGATCCTCGGGATCGTCGGCTACAGCCGGGCGAAGCGCGGCCAGGCCACCAACGCGGGCATCGCCATCGCCGGGGTCGTCCTCGGTGCGCTCGCCGTCATCGCGTCGCTCGTCTTCATCCCCATCTGGATGGGCGTGTTCTCCGAGGTCGGCGGCACCGACTACATGGACTGCGTGGCCCGCGCGGGCTCGGACCCGAAAGCCGTTGAGGGGTGCGTGAACCAGCTCCAGAATCGGGTGGAGAACCAGTTCAGCATCACCGTAACGCCAACGCCCTAGCCGGTAAGGTGCCGCCTGCGCGGCATGAACTCCAACGACAGCAGCACGACCAGCAGCGGCACCACCTGCGTCAACGACAGCAGCACGTACCGCCGGTCTCCCAGCGCGTGGAACTTGCGCAGGTACCGGTACAGCGACTCCAGCGCGATCAGCGCGTCGCCGAGGTGGATGGCGGTGTAGCACAGGTTCTGCATCCTGCCGCGGTTCGCGTCGTCGAAGATCTCCGGGAACCCGGCGAAGGCGAGCGAAAGACGCACGGTACCTTGCTGTTTGGCGGCACCGATCATGTCGACTGTCAAACGCTCATCGAGACCGTTGGGGGCACCGCGGCGGCGCCATGGTACGTCGAGGGTGATGTCGCTTCCGCGTCCGGCAGTCGCATACCGGTGGAAGCCTTGCACCCTCCCATGCTGGTCGCGGGCAATGATCAACTGGATGCCGGGATGGCGGCCCTCCAACGCTCCGTCGAGGATCATCGAGAAGCCACGTTCGGTACGCGAACCGCTTGGCGACGCCAGCAACACGTCGGTCAGTTCGGCGAGCAGATCGCGATCGAGGCCCTGCTCGGCGACGATCTCGGTGGTGACCCCGGAATTCCTGGTGCGCTGCACCGCCTGTCGCAGATTGCGGAACCGGCGGCCTGCCATGTCGAATTCCGCCACGTCGATCACCACGTCACGTCCGATCGGCACCGGCCGCAGCACCTGCCCGATCACGGTGACGTCCGACCACAGATCCAGCCGGTGCTGGCTGCAGCCGAGCACCACGATGCGCCAGCCCCAGGCGTGGCACATGCTGACGAAATCGTGCACCAGGTCTGGGAATTGGGCTTCGTCGCCGATCGGATCCCCACTGACCACTGCATAGCCGCAGCGGGTGCGGTAAGCGATCGCCGCGGTGCCGTCGGAGTTGAAGTGGTGACACTTCGTGGCCTGCATGGCGAACGGCGCGAGTGGGTCGCCCGACGTGGCCGAGACCAGTGCCCAAACCTTGGCCCGGTCAGCCGGATTGGGCCGGGCGGCGGTCGGCCACACGAGTGCCACGCCCGCGGCGATCACGAAGGCGTTGCCCAACGTGTCGACGAACACCACCCGTGCCGCGAACCCGGCGAGCAGCAGGGCCAGCGCCATCCAGCCGTGTGCCGCCGTCACCGGCCTGCCGAGGAAGATGCCGCGCGCGATGAAGGCCACCGTGACGAAGAGCGTCAGCACCCACTCGGGCTCCCTGTGGTCGTGGAACACGATCAGGACCAGCCAGCAGAACACGCTGAGCAGCGCGAGCGAGCTGATCCAGCGGGCCGCCGGAGAGTGCACGTGCACGACGACCCGCTCGCGGGCACGCACCCTCGTGTTAGCCACCGGAACCAGATCCTGGGAAGTACTTGACGATTCCCTCCTGAACCACCGTGGCCAGCACGCGTCCGGATTCGTCGAAGAAGTGTCCGGTGCCAAGGCCACGGGAGTCGGCGGCGACCGGCGACGACGTCGAGTAGAGCACCCACTCGTCGAACCGGATGGGCCGGTGAAACCACACCGAGTGGTTCATGCTGACCGCGAAGATGCGGTCGAAACCCCACGACAGACCGTGCGTGGTGATGATCGAGTCGAGGACGGTGGTGTCCGACGAGTACACCAACGCCGCGGTGTGCATCAGCGGGTCTTCGGGCATCTCGCCGTCGGCCTTCAGCCATACCCGGTTGTGGGGCAGCTTCTCCCCCTTGTCGCGCATGACCCAGGCAGGGTCGTTGGTGTAGCGCCATTCGATGGGGCGAAGAGCGTCGACGAAGTGCGGCACGGTCGCCTCATACCCACGGAGCAACTCGTCAATCGTCGGCAAGTCGTACGGGACAGGAACGTCCGGCATGTCGACGTCGTGCTCGAGACCGCGTCCACCCGACAGGTGCGAGACCAACGCCGAACCCAAGAGCACGCCGTCCTGCATCACGTCGACGCGCCGGTTGGCGAACCGGCGTTCGTCGCGCAACCGCACGACGTGGAATTCCAGGTCCTTCGCCGGGTCACCGCCCGCGACGAAGTGCATCGACAGCGCGCTGGGCGGCAGGTCGTGCCGCAGTGTCCGGCCGGCTGCGACGAACGCCTGCGCCATCATCTGGCCACCGAACGTCCGAGGCGGGTTTCTGCTCGGATGCCCGCCGGTGAACGTGTCGTCGTCCACCCGGTGAAGGTCGAGTACTGCCAGCAACTCGTTCAAGTCGCCGGTAGACAAGGTGCCTCCTGCTGGCTAGTGGTCGTCCTCGCCGATCCGGTGCACGTGGATCAGGTTGGTCGAGCCTACTGTGCCGGGTGGGGCGCCTGCGACGATGACCACGAGGTCCCCACGCTTGTACCGGCCCAGGGCCAGCAGCGACTCGTCGACCTGGCGGATCATCCCGTCGGTGGTATCGATGTGCGGCACGATGAACGTCTCGGTGCCCCAGGTCAGCGCGAGCTGACTGCGGACCTCGGGCAGCGGCGTGAAAGCCAGCAACGGCAGCGGGGTGTGCAGCCGGGCAAGGCGTCGCAGGGTGTCCCCGGACTGGGTGAATGCCACCAGAGCCTTGGCGTCGAGGCGTTCGCCGATGTCACGGGCGGCGTACGAGATGACGCCCCGCTTGGTGCGCGGCACGTGGGTCAGCGGCGGCGCCGTGGTGGAATTGTCCTCGACGGCGGTGACGATGCGGGCCATCGTCCTGACCGCCTCCAGCGGATACTTGCCGACCGACGTCTCGCCGGAGAGCATCACCGCATCGGCGCCGTCCAGCACCGCGTTGGCGACGTCGGACGCCTCGGCGCGGGTGGGCCGCGAGTTCTCGATCATCGATTCCAGCATCTGGGTGGCCACGATGACGGGCTTGGCGTTCTCCCTTGCCATCTGGATGACCCGCTTCTGAACCAGCGGCACCTCCTCGAGCGGCAGTTCGACGCCAAGGTCGCCGCGGGCGACCATGATGGCGTCGAATGCCAGCACGATGGCCTCCAGGTTGTCGATCGCCTCGGGCTTCTCCAGCTTGGCGATGACGGGAACGCGCCTGCCGACCCGGTCCATCACCTCGTGGACCAACTCGATGTCGGACGGCGACCGCACGAACGACAGCGCGACCAGGTCCACGCCCAGGCGCAGCGCGAACTCGAGGTCCTCGACGTCCTTCTCGGACAGCGCGGGGGCCGAGACGTTCATGCCCGGCAGCGACATGCCCTTGTTGTTGCTGACCTTGCCGCCCTCGGTGACCGAGCAGACGACGTCGTTGCCGTCGATGTGCTCGACGACCAGCCCGATGTTGCCGTCGTCGACGAGGACCCGGTCGCCGGGCGAGGCGTCCTGGGCCAGTCGCTTATAAGTGGTCGACACGCGGTCGTGCGTGCCCTCGAAGTCCTCGACGGTGATCCGCACCGTCTCGCCTGCCACCCAGACCGTCGGGCCGTCGGCGAACCTGCCGAGCCGGATCTTGGGGCCCTGGAGGTCGGCCATGATGCCGACGGCGCGGCCGGTGCTATCCGATGCGGCGCGCACCAGCTTGTAGTTGGATTCGTGGTCGGCGTAGTCGCCATGGCTGAAATTGAGTCTCGCGACGTCCATGCCCGCCTCGACCAGGGCCTTCACCATTTCATCGGTGGAGGTGACGGGGCCAAGCGTACAGACGATCTTTCCGCGTCTAGTCACGGAAACTCAGCATAGTCGTAATCGATTCAGACGACGATTCAGACGACCGCCAGAGGAAGGGCGCCCGGCTTCACCGGCTCGGGCAGATCCGAGTCGCCCATCAAGTAGCCGTCGACGGCGTGGGCGGCGCTGCGCCCCTCCGCGATGGCCCACACGATCAACGAAGCACCCCGGTGTGCGTCACCGCAGACGAACACGCCTGGAGCATCGGTCTGCCAGTCGGAACCACACCCCAACGCCCCCCGCCCGTTGAGTGTCAGACCGAGGCCGTCGAGCAGCGCCATGTGCTCGACGCCCTCGAAGCCGATCGCAAGAAGGGCCAGTTCGCAGGGGATTTCGATGGTGTCGCCGACCGGTGTGATGCGCCGACGGCCCTGCGCGTCGCGCTCCACCTTCACCTCGGCGATCTGCATCGCCACCAGGTTCCCCAAGGCGTCACCGCGGAACCGCTGCACGGCGACCTCGTAGCGGCGCGCGCCGCCCTCGGCGTGGGCGGGTGAGGTCCGCAGCACCATCGGCCACGTCGGCCACGGTGACCGGGTCTCGTCACGCTGCTCGGGAGGCTCGGTGTTGTAGTCGAGCTGTGTGACCGACTTCGCACCTTGCCTGTGCGCGGTGCCAAGGCAATCGGCGCCGGTGTCCCCACCGCCGATGATCACCACGTGCTTGTCCTTGGCCGAGATCGAGGAGGCGCCGTCACCCTCGCACTCCTTGTTGGCGGCCACCAGGTGGTCCATCGCGAGGTGCACGCCTGTCAGGTCGCGTCCCTCGACGTCGTTGTCCCTGGCGCGCAGCGCGCCGACGGCGAGCACCACCGCGTCGTGTTGCGCGCGCAGCGCCTCGATGCTCAGGTCGACGCCGACCTCGCAGTCGGTCACGAACCGGGTGCCCTCGGCCCGCATCTGGGCGAGGCGCTGATTGAGGGTGGACTTCTCCAGTTTGTACTCGGGGATGCCGTAGCGCATCAGGCCGCCGAGCCGATCGTCGCGCTCGTAGACCGTGACGTCATGCCCGGCGCGGGTGAGCTGTTGAGCGGCGGCCAGTCCCGCGGGCCCCGAGCCGACCACCGCGACCTTCTTGCCGGTGGAGATGGCCGCCGGCTGGGGCTCGATGATGCCGTACATCCAGGCGTGGTCGACGATCGCCTGCTCGATCCGCTTGATCGTGACGGCGCCGCCGGTCTTCTCGTCGGCGATGGACAGCACGCAGGCCGCCTCGCACGGTGCGGGACACAGCCGGCCGGTGAACTCGGGGAAGTTGTTGGTGGCGTGCAGCCGGTCGCTCGCCGCGTCCCACCGTCCGCGCCGCACCAGATCGTTCCATTCGGGGATGAGGTTGCCCAGCGGACAGCCTGCGGTTCCCGAGTGGCAGAACGGGATTCCGCAGTCCATGCAACGGCGCGCCTGCTGCGAGACCTCGCCGGCACGTTCGTTGGGATCCTGCCGTTCGTAGACCTCGCGCCAGTCGCCGACGCGTTCGTCGACGGGCCGCTTGGCCGCCTCGATCTTGGCGACCTTCAAGAATCCTGTCGGGTCAGCCACGGCTCGCCTCCATGATCGCGGTGTCCACGTCGCGCCCCTCGGCCTTCGCCATCCGGGTGGCCTGCAGGACACGCTGGTAGTCGGTGGGCATGATCTTGGTGAATTGTCCACTGCGCCTGGGCCAGTCGGACAACAATGACTTGGCCAACGTGCTCCCGGTGAGCTTGGAGTGCCGCGCGACGACCTCGTGCAGCCACACCAGGTCCTCGGGTTCGAGCCGCTGCAGTTCGACCATCTCGGTGTTGACCGTGGCCGGGTCGATGCCGAGCACGAACGCGATGCCACCCGACATGCCGGCGGCCATGTTGCGGCCCGTCTTGCCGAGAACCACCACGCGCCCGCCGGTCATGTACTCGCAGGCGTGGTCGCCGACGCCCTCGACGACGGCCAACGCGCCGGAGTTGCGGGCACAGAACCGTTCGCCGACCCGCCCCCGTAGGAACACCTCTCCGGACGTGGCACCGAAGACGAGGGTGTTGCCCGCGATCACGTTGTCCTCGGGCAGGAACAGCACGTCGTCGTCCGGCCTGACGATCACCCGGCCGCCCGAAAGCCCCTTGCCGACATAGTCGTTGGCGTCACCGATGAGTTCCAACGTGACACCCGGCGGGAGGAACGCGCCGAGCGATTGTCCCGCGGAGCCCGTCAGCGTGACGTGGATGGTGTCATCGAGCAGCCCCTGTCCCCCGTACCTACGGGTGACCTCGGCGCCCAGCAAGGTGCCGACGGTGCGGTTGACGTTGCGCACCGGCAACTCCAGCCGCACCGGCCGGGCGTCCTCGAGGGCTCCCTCGGCCAACGCGATGATGGTCTGGTCCAGTGCGTGCTCCAAGGCGTGGTCCTGGTCGCGCAGCCTGCGCCGCTGGGTGAGCTGCGCGCCGTGCGCGTCCTTGGGGGTCGCAAAGATGGGCGTCAGGTCCAGTCCGCGGCTCTTCCAGTGCGCGATGCCCGGGGCGGTGTCGAGCACGTCGACCTGGCCGACGGCCTCGTCGATACTGCGGAACCCCAACTCCGCCAGATACTTCCGGACGTCCTCGGCGATGAACCGGAAGAAGTTCTCCACGAATTCCGGCTTGCCGTTGAACCGGGCCCGCAGCTCGGGGTTCTGAGTCGCCACGCCGACTGGGCAGGTGTCGAGGTGGCATACCCGCATCATGATGCAGCCGGCCACCACCAGCGGGGCCGTTGCGAAGCCATACTCCTCGGCGCCGAGCAACGCCGCGACGACGACGTCGCGTGCGGTGCGCATGCCGCCGTCGCACTGCACGGTGATCCGGTCGCGAAGACCGTTCAGCATCAACGTCTGCTGGGTGTCTGCGAGTCCGATCTCCCACGGGGCACCGGCATGCTTCAACGACGTGAGCGGCGCCGCGCCGGTCCCGCCGTCGTAACCCGAGATGAGCACCACGTCGGCGTGCGCCTTCGACACGCCCGCCGCGACGGTCCCGACGCCGACCGAGCTGACCAACTTGACGTGGATCCGCGCCTGCGAGTTCGCGTTCTTCAGGTCGTGGATCAGTTGCGCCAGATCCTCGATCGAGTAGATGTCGTGGTGCGGCGGCGGGCTTATCAGCCCGACCCCGGGTGTGGAGTGTCGCGTCTTGGCGATGTTCGGATACACCTTGTAGCCGGGCAGCTGTCCGCCCTCGCCGGGCTTGGCGCCCTGCGCCATCTTGATCTGGATGTCGGTGGCGTTGACCAGGTAGTCGCTGGTGACGCCGAATCGTCCCGACGCCACCTGCTTGACGGCGCTGCGCCGGCGCGGGTCGTAGAGCCGGTCGGTATCTTCGCCTCCCTCGCCACTATTCGAGCGCCCGCCGAGCTCGTTCATGGCGATCGCCATGGTCTCGTGCGCCTCGGCGGAGATGGAGCCATAACTCATGGCGCCGGTGTTGAACCGGGTGAGGATGGCCTCGACCGGTTCCACCTCGTCCAGCGGCACGGGCGGGCGCACACCGGTCTTCAATTCGAAGAGCCCACGCAGTGCGCCGCCGTCGCGGGTCAGGCGGTCCACCTCGTCGGAGTACTGCGCGAAGACGTCGTGACGGCCGGTGCGCGTCGAATGCTGAAGCAGAAAGACCACTTCCGGGGTGAACAGGTGCAGTTCCCCCTCCCGCCGGAAGGCGTACTCGCCACCGACTTCGAGCCTGCGGTGTACGCGCTCGGTTGGGTTCTCCGGGTAGGCCCTGCGGTGCCGCAGCTTGACCTCCTCGGCCAGGACGTCGAGGCCGACGCCGCCGAGTTGGGTTGGCGTGCCTGCGAAGTACTCATCGACCACGTCGCGGTCGATTCCGATGGCCTCGAAGGCCTGAGCGCCGGTGTAGGAGGCGACGGTCGAGATGCCCATCTTGCTCATCACCTTCATCACACCCTTGCCGAGCGCCTTGAGGTAGTTGCGCACGGCCGTGGCCGGTTCGATGCCGGTCAGCTCGCCCTCGCGGACCAGGTCTTCGATGGACTCGAAGGCAAGATAGGGGTTCACCGCGGCGGCACCGAAGCCGATCAGCATCGCGATGTGGTGCACCTCGCGTGCGTCACCGCTCTCCACCACCAGCCCGACCGTGGTGCGCTCCTTGGTGCGGACCAGATGGTGGTGCACCGCCGACACGGCCAGCAGCGACGGGATCGGCGCCTTGGTGTGGTCTGAGTCACGGTCGGAGATGACCAGCGTCCGTGCGCCTTTCGCGATCGCCTCGCAGGCGCGGATGCGCAAGTCGTCCAATGCCTCGCCAAGGCCCTCGCCGCCGCGTTCGACGTCGTAGAGCGCCCGAAGCACCGTCGTCTTGAGGCCGGGTTGCTCGCCGTCGTCGTTGATGTGGACGATCTTGCTCAGTTCGTCGTTGTCGAGTACCGGCCAAGCCAGCTTGATCTGCCGGCACGACGCGGCGGACGGTTCCAGCAGGTTGTGTTCGGGCCCCATCACCCGGGCCATGGAGGTCACGACGGCTTCGCGGATCGCGTCGAGGGGTGGGTTGGTGACCTGGGCGAAGAGCTCGACGAAGTAGTCGTAGAGCAGTCGCGACCGTTGTGAGAGCACCGCCGTCGGGGTGTCGGTTCCCATCGAGCCCAACGGCTCCGCGCCCGAGGCGGCCATGGGGGTGAGCAGGATTCGGAGCTCCTCCTCGGTGTAGCCGAAGGAGATTTGCCTGCGCACCACCGAATCGTGGTTGGGCTGCACCCGGACCCGGTCGGGCAGCGTCTTGAGATCGAGCAGGCCCGAGTGCAGCCATTCGTCGTACGGTTCGGCCCGTGCCAGCTCGTCCTTGACCTCGTCGTCGGACACGATCCGGCCGGCGGCGGTGTCGATCAGGAACATCCGCCCCGGCTCCAGACGGCCCTTGGCCACGATCTCGGCCGACGGCACGTCCAGCACTCCGGTCTCGCTGGCGAGGATGATCCGGTCGTCGATGGTGCGCCACCAGCGTCCTGGCCGTAACCCGTTGCGGTCCAAGACGGCTCCGACGACGGTGCCGTCGGTGAAGGTGACGCACGCCGGTCCGTCCCACGGCTCCATCAGGGAGGCATGGAACTGCCAGAACGCGCGCCGCTCGGGATCCATCGTGGCGTTGTTCTCCCACGCCTCGGGGATCATCATGAGCACGGCATGGGGCAGGCTGCGGCCGCCAAGGTGCAGCAGTTCGAGCACCTGGTCGAAGGCCGTGGAGTCCGAAGACCCCGGGGGACAGACCGGCGACAGACGGCTCAGGTCGCCAGGGATGCGGGTGCTGGCCAGCATCGCCTCGCGCGCGTGCATCCGGTTGCGGTTGCCGCGCACGGTGTTGATCTCGCCGTTGTGCGCAACGAAGCGGAACGGGTGGGCCAGCGGCCATGACGGAAACGTGTTGGTGGAGAAGCGGCTGTGCACGATCGCGATGGCGCTCCGGCAGCGTTCGTCACGAAGGTCCGGGAAGAAGCGCGGCAGTTGCATCGTCGTGAGCATGCCCTTGTAGGTCATGGTCCGGCTGGACAGCGACGGAAAGTACACCTCGCCGGCTTCGGCGCGCTTGCGCAGCGGGTACACCATGCGGTCGAGGTCGACGCCGGCAGCCCGGTGGCCGTCGTGTTCCGGTGCGGCGACGAACAGTTGGGTCATGTGGGGCATACAACCGAGCGCGGTCGTCCCGATGTCGGCCCCCTCGGGGTCGATGGGTACCTCGCGCCAGCCCAGCACCTCGAGGCCCTCCTCGGCGGCGATGCTCTCGACGCTGGCACGGGCGGCTCCGCGTGCGACGGGATCGCTTGGCAGGAAACAGATTCCGGCCGCGAAGGTGTTCTCGCCGTCGCGAGAGGTTCGAGGCAGATCGAAGTCGACGACGTCGCGCAGCAGGTCGACCGGAAGCTGCAGCAGAATGCCCGCGCCGTCACCGCTATTGGGTTCGGCGCCCGCTGCTCCGCGGTGTTCGAGGTGCTCGAGGGCCGTCAGTCCGTCGGCAACGATGGCGTGCGAACGGCGGCCTTGAATGTCGGTGATCATCGCGACGCCACAGGAATCTGATTCGCGCTCGGGGTCGTAGAGACCCTGCGCATCGGGCAATGCCGAGAACAGCATTGGGGTGTACCTCCGCAGTCCGGAAACGATCTTCGCGGGACTGCAGCGGCCCGAAGTTCGAGTGTATCAGCGGACTTGCTGGACTACCCGTCGATTAGTGTCGGGACCAGCGGGAACCCCGGCCAGTTGCGGACCACTGTCCAGACGAGCGCCAATACGCCGATGGTGATCGTCGCGGGGATCGGCATCAGGCGTTGGCCGCGGCGCCACCGCATCAGTAGCCAGAGTGCCAGCAGCGGGAGTCCAACGACCAGGAACACGTTGTCGACGATCGCGGCCCCGATGTCACCGTGCAGCAGGTCGTGCGTCATCCGAAGTCCGCCGCACGCCGGGCAATTCCAGCCGGTCGCCAATTTGAACGGACATCCAGGAAACAGGAATCCCTGCCGGTGCGGGTCACTCAGTCCGACGTAGGCCAGCCCGCCGACGAACACCGCGCCGGTACCGAGTGTGCCCAACAGCGGACCGCGGGCGTTGCTGGTGGCGCTAGGTGCCATCGCGGAGCGGACGGTTCTGCGGATCGCGTACCTTGTCGCCGAGGATCATGACGGCGTCGATGATGCCCCAGATGATCGCACCGATCCCGCAGGTGAAGAGGCCGACCAGTAGCTGGGCGACGCCGAGACCGGTGTAGCCGAGGTAGATGCGCCCGATGCCCACCAGGCCGAACAGTCCGAGCAGCTGCAGCAGGCCCGCGACCACCTTGGACTTCTCCGACAGCGGCTCGCCGGTCAGGGGATGGCGACCGTATGGCGCCGACGGGTCGTAGAAGGACTGAAATGGTGGCGGCGGGTACTGGGATGGGAACGGCGGCGGGTAGCCCGATGGTGGCTGCTGGGGCTGGTATCCCGGAGCTGGTTGCTCGGGCGGAAGAGGCGCAGACGGTGTCCAGTCTTCTCTCCCCCCGAACTGCGGCTCCGTCATGCCGTTCAGCATGCCAGAACCTTCGACTCGTCAGCCAGGGCGGAGGTTCGTCGTCCGGGCCATTCGGCGACCGTGAGCGCGACCTTTCGAGGGCGAGGCGTTCGGAATCTCGCCGACGTTCGGCGGCGCGTCGGCTGGCGGTGTCCTCGGCCCTCCACTGCTGTCGTCTCGGCATCATCACGCTGCGCATCGGATGCGGCTCCAGCTGTGTGACGGTCAGCGAGTCACCCGTCGACGTCGACAGCACGGGGAAGTAGAGGCTGCCTCCCGGCTTGGTGGTGTAGGTGTGCCCGGTCGGCGCGGTCCAGATGACCGTCCCGTCGCCGAGTTGGCGGTCGCTCCAGCCGTTCGCCCCGACGCAGAAGGTAGGCGTCGACCCCGGGCGTAGTGTCCGGGATTCCGCCGGGTCTATTTCGCGGGGCCGCGAGGCGACCTCGGCAGAAATCGCCTCCATCGTGTCCATCAGAAGGAACTCGCACTCGGTGTCGGGCTCCCGCTTGCGGCGGTCCCACACCCCGCGGATGGTGCTCTGCCGACGGCTTCAGCCGCGACGTCTCCACCATCGTGCGCGCGGCGGCTCAGTGACGGGCTGGGCGACAGGCGCGGGCTCAGCCGCAACCTCCTCAGCCACGGCTTCGGCCTCCTCGGCCCCTTCAGCTGCTGCCTCGTGCACCTCGGGCGCGTCCTGCTCAGCAGCCACGACCTCATCACCCTCGACCGAACCCAAACCCTCCTCGGGCTCGGCGGCGTCGGCAGGGTCAGCTCCGTCAGACTCGGGCTCGGCGGCTTCTGCAGGCTCCGACTCGGCGACCACGGGCTCGGGTTCGTCGGCTGGCTCTGGATCGGACTCAGCAGACTCGCTTTCGGCGGCAACGTCCGCAGCCACGGCTTCGGCCTGCTCGGCACCCTCGACCGCGGCCTCGTGCACCTCGGGCGCGTCCTGCTCAGCAGCCACGACCTCATCACCCTCGACCGAACCCAAACCCTCCTCGGACTCAGCGGCGTCGGAAGGCTCCGCGTCGGAAGGCTCAGGCTCCGCCGCGACCTCGTCGGCCACGGCTTCCGCCTGCTCGGCACCCTCTACCGCGGCCTCGTGCACCTCGGGCGCATCCTGCTCAGCAGCCACGACCTCATCACCCTCGACCGAACCCAAACCCTCCTCGCGCTCGGCGTCATCGGAAGGCTCCGCGTCGGAAGGCTCAGGCTCCGCCGCGACCTCGTCGGCCACGGCTTCGGCCTGCTCGGCACCCTCTACCGCGGCCTCGTGCACCTCGGGCACATCCTGCTCAGCAGCCACGACCTCGTCACCCTCGACCGCACCAAGACCCTCCTCGGGCTCGGCGGCGGCGTCAGTCACGGACTCGGCGGCCTCGGCAGGCTCAGCCTCTGGCTCGCTCTCGGCCTCGACGGCTTCTGGCTCGTTCTCGGCTTCGTCGGGCTCGTCTTCGTCTTCGGCTTCGTCGGGCTCGCTGGCTTCGGACTCGATCGCTTCCTCGGCGGCCTCGACCGCCTCCGCTTCGTCGTCCTCTTCGCGCTCGTCCTCGGTCTCGGCGGCGAGTTCCTCGGCCTGCTCGGACATCGGCCCGGACTCGGCAACCACCGGCTCCGCAGCTTCGACATCGTCATCGTCGACCTCGTCGTCTTCGTCAGACTCGGACTCGAACTCCTCGCCAGCCTCCGCAGGCTTGTCTGCGGCGACGGGTTCCTCCGCTACGCCACCGGTTCCGTCGTCAGCAGCCGAGGCACCGCCGCCTCCGCCTGCGTCAGCGCGCTCGTCCTCCGCCCCCGCCACCGTCGCCGCGGCGACCACGCCACTGGTGGCCGCAACTGCGACGAGCTCCTCGCCGATCTCGTCGATCGGCGACTCCTCGTCGTCGTTGCCCTTCAAGGACTCGGGATCTTCTCGACCCTTCGGCGCGACCATGATGTAGACGACCGCCGCGATGAACACGAACGTCGAGGTGAACGTGTTGATCCGGATCCCAGCGATGTGGGTGGCCATGTCGCTGCGCATCAGCTCGACCCAGAATCTGCCGACGCAGTACCCCGCGACGTACAGCGCGAACAGCCGGCCGTGACCGATCTTGAAGCGGCGGTCGACGTAGATGAGCACCGCGAAAACCAGCAGGTTCCAGAGCAATTCGTACAGGAACGTCGGATGGACCACCTCGACGAGCTGCCCCGTCGACACGCCGTTGAGCGAGTCGAGCACCCCGGCGGAGTTGCGCCGTTCGTAGATCTCCAGGCCCCACGGCAGCGTCGTCGCGCGCCCATAGAGTTCCTGGTTGAAGTAGTTGCCGAGGCGGCCGATCGCCTGCGCCAGCACGATGCCGGGGGCGATCGCGTCGCCGAAGGCGGGCAGCGGGATGCCGCGGGTGCGGCATCCGATCCACGCGCCGACGCCGCCGAGGGCCACCGCGCCCCAGATGCCGAGACCGCCGTCCCAAATCCGAAGGGCCGCACCGAGTCCCGCGCCGTCGTCGCCGAAGTACGTCCGCCAGTCGGTCATGACGTGATAGAGCCGGCCGCCGATCAGGCCGAACGGAACCGCCCACAGCGCGATGTCGTAGATGACGCCGGCCTGACCACCACGGGCGACCCAACGACGGTCACCGACGATCAGCGCGGCGACGATCCCGACGATGATGCAGAGCGCATAGGCCCGCAGCGGCACCGGACCGAGATGCCACACACCCTGGGCCGGGCTCGGGATGTAGGCGAGTACCGATGTCGTCACGCTGTAATCCTCTGTCGCACTCCGTCGGCCAACTCTTCGGTCAACGCCCGCACGGCGGGGATGCCGTCACTCAACGCCGACACAAGCGCCGACCCGACGATGACTCCGTCGGCATAGGCACCGATCTGCGCGGCCTGTTCGCGTGACCGCACGCCAAGCCCGACGCCGACCGGAATGTCGGAGACCGCCTTGACGCGCGCAACCAGTTCGGGCGCGGCGTCGGACACCGCATCGCGGGCACCCGTCACGCCCATCGTCGACGCGGCGTAGACGAATCCGCGCGACGCCTCGACGGTGGTGACTAGCCGTTCGGGGGTGGAGGACGGCGCAACCAGGAAGATCCGGTCCAGACCGTGCGCATCGGACACCTGAATCCACTCGTCGGCCTCGTCGACGATCAGGTCGGGGGTGATCAGGCCGTGGCCGCCCGCCGATGCGAGGTCTCGCGCGAACGCGTCGACGCCCCACTTCAGGACGGGGTTCCAGTAGGTCATCACCACGGCATGGCCACCGGCCTTGCTGATCGCCTCGACCGCGGTCAACGCGTCCCGGACCCGGACGCCACCCTGTAGGGCGACGTTCGTTGCTGCTGCGATGGTCGGCCCGTCCATCCCAGGATCCGAGTAGGCGATGCCCACTTCGATGATGTCGCAACCGGATTCGACCATCGCCACCATCGCCGAGATCGACGTCGCGACGTCGGGGAAACCCGTTGGCAGGTAGCCGATCAGCGCCGAGCGGTTCTCCGCGCGGCACGTATCGAACAGTCCGGCCAGCCGGCTGGTCGTCATTCTGGCGTCCCCTCGCCGTCGAAAAGGCCGAACCACTTGGCCGCCGTCTCGACGTCCTTGTCCCCGCGGCCCGACAGGTTCACCAGGATGATCGAATCCGGGCCGAGCTCGACACCGAGTTTGAGTGCGCCTGCCACCGCGTGCGCGGACTCGATGGCGGGGATGATGCCTTCGGTCCGTGACAGCAGTGACAGCGCGTCCATCGCCTCGGTGTCGGTGATCGGTCGATACTCGGCGCGGCCGCGATCCTTCAGGTAGGCATGCTCGGGTCCGACGCCCGGGTAGTCCAAACCCGCTGAGATCGAATGCGATTCGATGGTCTGGCCGTCGTCGTCCTGCAGCAGGTAGGAGAACGAGCCCTGGAAGGCGCCCGGTGAGCCACCGGTGAACGTCGCGGCGTGCCTGCCCGTCTCCACGCCGTCGCCCGCGGCCTCGTAGCCGATCAGCCGGACACCGGGATCGTCGATGAAGGCATGGAACACGCCGATCGCGTTCGACCCGCCGCCGACGCAGGCAGTCACCGCGTCGGGCAGGCGGTGCGCCTGATCCAGAATCTGGGCCCGCGCCTCGAGACCGATGACGCGCTGGAAGTCACGCACCATGGCCGGGAACGGATGCGGGCCAGCGGCGGTGCCGAAGCAGTAGTACGTGTTGTCGGCGTGGGCGACCCAGTCGCGGAAGGTCTCGTTGATGGCGTCCTTGAGCGTCTTCGAGCCGGACTCGACGGACACCACCTGAGCGCCGAGCAGCCGCATCCTGGCCACGTTCAGGGCCTGGCGGGCGGTGTCGACGGCACCCATGTAGACCACGCACTCGATGCCGAGCAGCGCGCAGGCCGTCGCCGTCGCCACCCCGTGCTGACCGGCACCGGTCTCGGCGATGATGCGGGTCTTGCCCATCTGCTTGGCAAGGAGCGCCTGGCCGAGCACGTTGTTGATCTTGTGGGAACCGGTGTGGTTCAGGTCTTCTCGCTTGAGGAACAGCCGCGCCCCCCCGGCGTGCTCACTGAGCCGCGTCGCCTCGTACAGCGGCGACGGTCTGCCGGTGTAGTGCCGCTGCAGGCGGTCCAGCTCGTCGAGGAAGGTTTGGTCGGCCCTGGCCTTCTCGTAGGCGGCGGTGACTTCTTCGATCACCGCCATCAGCGCCTCGGGGACGAGTCGTCCGCCGTAGGCGCCGAAGTAACCCTTGGCGTCTGGGTCGTGGGCAGTGGGTTCGGCGACCGCTGCGCTGGAACGCGGCAGCTCGGGTCCGGCGAGATCGGCCACTATCTCAGCGAGAGGGTTTCGGGCAGGACGGATGCGTGCCTGCAGTGACCAGGTCGGCGACGGCACTGCGCGGATCACCGCTGGTGACCAGCCCCTCGCCGACGAGCACGGCGTCAGCACCCGCACCTGCGTAGGCGAGCAGATCGGCAGTGCCTCGGACACCGGACTCGGCAATCCGGATGACGTTGGACGGCAGCCCAGGAGCAATCCGCGCGAAGCAGTCACGATCGACGTTCAAAGTCTTGAGATCCCTGGCGTTGACGCCGATCACACGTGCCCCGGCCTGCAGGGCGCGGTCGGCCTCGTCCTCGGTGTGCACCTCGACGAGCGCGGTCATGCCCAGAGACTCTGTGCGGTCGATCATCGACACCAGAGCCGACTGCTCGAGCGCGGCCACGATCAGCAACAGCATGTCGGCGCCATGCGCACGTGCCTCGTGAATCTGATAGGGCCCGACGATGAAGTCCTTGCGCAGCACCGGAATCGACACCGCGGCGCGCACGGCGTCCAGGTCGTCGAGTGATCCGTTGAAGCGGCGTTGCTCGGTGAGCACGCTGATCACGCGGGCCCCGCCGTCCTGATAGGCACTGGCCAGTTTCGCCGGATCGGAGATCGCCGCGAGTTCACCGCGCGAGGGGCTGGCCCGCTTGACCTCGGCGATGACGCCGATGCCGGGCTCACGGAGCGCGGCCAGTACGTCGAGCGGGGACGCTGCGCCCTTGGCGTTCGCCTTGACCTCGTCCAAACTCACCGCGGCCTCGCGGACGGCTACGTCGGCGCGGACTCCCTCGATGATGGAGTCGAGCACGGTACCCGAACTCATGAGCCGTCGATGTCCTTCCGAACCAAACCTGAGCATCCGGGCGATCCCGGAATGTCTGCATCGAAGGGTAGTCGCGTACACCGCACCCCTTGTCACCGACCCTCGTTGTCCGTGGACGTCGGGTCACGGCCCTCGTCGAGGGCGTCCCAGATCATCCGTTCCGACATTCCGTCACCCGTTTCATCCTGCCCGGCGTCCCGCTGCACCGCCGCACGTCTCGCCGCTGGTGCGACGTACTTCCCGGCGTCCGA
The DNA here is from genome assembly GCA_025963195.1 of Mycobacterium sp. Classification (GTDB taxonomy): domain Bacteria; phylum Actinomycetota; class Actinomycetes; order Mycobacteriales; family Mycobacteriaceae; genus Mycobacterium. The sequence continues at coordinate 23,360 of JAOPVF010000368.1, forward strand.
CTTCGACGTCGCAGCCGCCCTCAGCAGCATCACCGCACCGGCCAATGTGAGCGCAGCCGCGAGCAGGGTGAGCACGGCACCCCAGTGCTGTCGCTGCGTGCCGACCAACGCGACGACGGGCACCTGCGCCAGGTCGGCCGCACGCACCGCGACGTCGCGGATCACCCACAACCCGATGCCGAGGTATCCCATGCCCGCGCTGGCGGCGGCGACCAGTATTGCCAGCAGGCGCAGCGGCCAGCCGCGCACCGCCAGCGCGGCGACGGCGGCAGCCAGTACCAGTAGCGCCAACGGCACCAGTGCCGTCGACCAGGCCGCACCCGACAAGGTCGCGGTCTTCGGCTGCCCCAGCCCGTCGAACGACGACACCACGACCCACGTCATCCGCGAACCCACCCACAGCGCGAGCGCGGCGAGCACCAGCAGCAGCTGCGCGACGCGGGTCATGGCCCCTTCAGCGTTTCGGCGGCGGCGATGGCATTGAGCACGGCGCGGGCCTTGTTGGCGGCCTCGTCGTACTCGTAGGGACCGTTGGAGTCGGCCACCACGCCGCCGCCGGCCTGCACGTAGGCCGTGCCGCTGCGCATCAACGCGGTGCGGATGGCGATCGCGAAGTCGGCGTTGCCCGCGAAGTCGAGGTAACCGAGCACGCCGCCGTACAGACCGCGCCGCGTCTTCTCCACTTCCTCGATGAGCTGCATCGCCCGCACCTTCGGCGCACCCGAAAGGGTGCCCGCCGGGAAGCAGGCGGTCACGGCATCCAGGGCCGTCTTGCCTTCGGCCAGCAGACCCGTCACGGTCGAGACCAGGTGCATGACGTGGCTATAGCGCTCGATGTGGCTGTAGTCCTCCACCCGCACCGTGCCGGGCACGCAGACCCTGCCGAGATCGTTGCGGCCGAGGTCGACGAGCATCAGGTGCTCGGCGCGTTCCTTGTCGTCGGACAGCAGCTCCTTTTCGAGCAGCACGTCCTCCTCCTCGTTCTCGCCGCGCCAGCGCGTTCCGGCGATCGGGTGCGTGGTGGCCTTGCCGTCCTGCACGGTCACCAACGCCTCCGGGCTGGACCCGACGATCGAAAAGTCAAGTTCGCCAGCGGCATTCGGCACGTTGAGCAGATACATGTACGGGCTGGGATTGGTCACGCGCAGCATCCGGTAGACGTCGATGGGGTCGGCCTCGGTGTCCATCTCGAAGCGCTGCGATGGCACCACCTGGAACGCCTCCCCCGCCTCGATGTCGCCGACGAGCTTGTCGACGATCGCGGTGTACTCCTCGACGGTGCGCTGCTGGCGGTGCACCGGCGCAGGGCGTCCGAAGGTGGCGACCGTGGATCCGAGCGGTTCGCCGAGCGCTGCCGTCATGACGTCCAGACGGGCGACGGCGTCGTCGTACGCCCAATCCACCCGCTCGTCGGTGCCGTTCCAGTTCACCGCGTTCGCGATCAGCGTGATGGTGCCCTCGTGGTGGTCGACGGCGGCGACGTCGGTCGCCAGTAGCAGCAACATGTCGGGCAGCTCGAGGTCGTCGACGGCCAGCTCGGGCAGCCGCTCGAGGCGCCGCACCATGTCGTAGGCGAAGAACCCGACCAGTCCACTGGACAGTGGCGGCAGGCCGGGCAGCGCGGCGGTCTCCAGCAGGTCCAGCGTGGCCCGCAGTGCCTGCAGCGGGTCGCCGCCGCTCGGCGCGTCCTGCGGCGTGACGCCCAGCCATACGGCCTCGCCGTCGCGCACCGTCAGCGCCGAGGGCGCCCCCGCCCCGATGAACGACCATCGCGACCACGACCGGCCGTTCTCCGCGGACTCCAGCAGGAACGTGCCGGGTCGGTTGGCGGCCAGCTTGCGGTAGGCCGACAGCGGTGTCTCGCTGTCGGCGAGCACCTTGCGTGTCACCGGCACCACGCGGTGCTCGGCGGCCAGCGCCTGGAAGTCCTCACGCGAGGTGGTGGTGGCGAGGTCGGCGGAACGTACTTGCACGCGGCAATCCTCCCAGACCCGTCTTTGGGGACGGGCGTAGCGTGACTGCAATGAATCGTGGTGACCAGGTAGCCGAGTTCGAACTGCCCGACCAGACAGGCACCGTGCGGACTCTGACCAGCCTTCTCGCAGACGGACCGATCGTGCTGTTCTTCTATCCGGCGGCCATGACTCCCGGCTGCACCAAGGAGGCCTGCCACTTCCGCGACCTCGCCGGTGAGTTCGCCGCCGTCGGGGCAGGCCGGGTCGGGATCAGCGCCGATGCCGTCGCCAAGCAGGCCAAGTTCGCCGACATGCAGAAGTTCGACTACCCGCTGCTGTCCGATTCCGAGGGCGTCGTCGCGACGCAGTTCGGCGTCAAGCGCGGACTGCTCGGCAAGTTGATGCCCGTCAAGCGCACCACGTTCGTCATCGACACCGACCGCACGGTGCTCGAGGTGATCGCCAGCGAGTTCAGCATGGACACCCACGCCGACAAGGCGTTGGAGGTGCTGCGCCAACGTCAGTCGGCGTAGGGGGCCTCGTGACGACGGTCCTGGAACTGGCGGACGTGACGTTCCGCCGGGACGGCAAGCAGATCATCGACGGCATCTCGCTGACCGTCGATGCAGGCGAACACTGGGCGCTGCTCGGGCCCAACGGGGCGGGCAAGAGCACGCTGCTGGGTTTCTGTGCCGCCGTGACCTTTCCGACGTCGGGCACCGTCAGGGTGCTCGGCGAGCAGATGGGCCGCGTCGACCTGGCCCGCCTGCGCCACTCGATCGGGCACGTGAATCCCCGCCACCGGCTTCAGTATTCGCTCACGGTGCGCGAGGTGGTGCTGACCGGAATCACCGCGACGATCGACATCCCGATGCGCTGGACGCCGAGCCAGAACGAGCTGGACCGCGCCGACGCCATGGTCGCGTCGGTTGGCCTCGCCCACAAGGCCGACGCCACCTGGCCGACGCTGTCGCAGGGCGAACGCGGCCGCAGTCTCATCGCCAGAGCACTGGTCTCGGAACCCCGGCTGCTACTGCTGGACGAGCCGACCACCGGTCTGGACGTGGCCGCACGCGAGCAGCTGCTCGAGACCATGGACTCGCTCGACGACACCCATCCCGACGTGGCGTCGATCCTGGTCACCCATCACCTCGAGGAACTGCCGACCACAACCACGCATGCGCTGTTGATCGCCGATGGCCGCACCGTCGCGTCCGGGCCTGCCCGCGAGGTAGTCACCACCGACAACGTCACGGCCGCGTTCGACCATCCGGTTCAGGTCGGCTACGACGAGGGCCGGTGGACGGCGCGGGCCAAGGCGACCCGCATCATCTGACCGTCGGGGGCGTCAATCCTGCGGGGCGAGAATTTCATCCGCGTCGAAACAGGTGCGGTCGCCGGTGTGGCAGGCGGCGCCCACCTGGTCCACTTCGAGGAGCACGGTATCGCCGTCACAGTCGAGCCGCACCGAGTGCACGTACTGCGTGTGACCCGACGTCTCGCCCTTGACCCAGTACTGGTTTCGGGAACGCGAGAAGTAGGTGCCCTTGCGGGTTTCCAGCGTGCGGGCAAGCGCCTCGTCGTCCATCCACGCCACCATCAGCACCTGGCCGCTGGCGCGGTCCTGCGCGACCGCGACGAACAAGCCGTTCGGGTCGCGCTTCAGCCGGGCCGCGATACCTGGATCGAGAGTCACAGCTGCCCTCTGTTCTTCGCGCGAGCGCTCATCACCCGCACCGTGATACCTTCCGCAGCCATCGCCGCCTTGACCTCGCCGATTGTGAGCTCGCCGAAGTGAAACACGCTGGCGGCCAGCACCGCATCGGCACCCGCCTCGACCGCGGGCGCGAAATCACCGACCGCGCCTGCGCCGCCGCTGGCGATGACGGGCACGCTGACCGCCGCGCGGACCGCCCGCAGCATGTCCAAATCGAAGCCCGCCTTCGTGCCGTCGGCGTCCATCGAGTTCAGCAGGATCTCGCCGACGCCCAATTCGGCTCCACGAGTTGCCCATTCGACCGCGTCGATACCCGTGCCGCGACGGCCACCGTGGGTGGTGACCTCCCAGCCGGACGGCGTTGGCGCGAAGCCCGCGGGAACCGTCCTGGCGTCGACGGAGAGCACGATGCACTGCGAGCCGAACTGCCGTGACAACTCGTCGAGCAAATCGGGACGGGCGATGGCGGCCGTGTTCACCGACACCTTGTCCGCACCGGCCCGCAGCAGGGTGTCGACGTCGGCGATCGACCGAACGCCGCCACCGACGGTGAGCGGGATGAAGACCTGTTCGGCGGTGCGGCGCACCACCTCGAGCATGGTGGCCCTGCCCGACGACGATGCGGTGACGTCGAGGAAGGTCAGTTCGTCGGCGCCCTCGGCGTCGTATGCCGCGGCGAGCTCGACGGGATCGCCTGCGTCGCGCAAGTTTTCGAAGTTGACCCCCTTGACCACCCGGCCGTCGTCGACGTCCAGGCAGGGAATCACGCGGACTGCGACACCCTCGTGGTGGTTCACCGGTAGTCCTCAGGCACCCCGACCGACGTGACGATCTCCAGGATTTCGGCGTGCACATTCGGCACGCCCGCGAGCGCCGAGCGGGACGCCGGTGTCCACGGCTGGCCTGCGAGATCGGTCACGACGCCGCCTGCCGCCCTGACCAGCGCGACGCCCGCGGCATGGTCCCAGATGTGGTGCCCGAAGCTGATGGCGCCACCGAGCGCTCCCCCTGCGGTGTAGGCCATGTCGACGCCGGTGGCGCCGTGCATCCTCATGCGAGAACACCTGCGGCTCAACCGTTCCATCGCGGACAGGCGGTAGCGCCCTGGGTACTCGCCGCGTGAGTCGATGTTGAACGTGCCGAGGCCCACGACGGATTCGGACAATTTCGCGTCCTTCAGGGGTGGCTGCTCGATGCCGTTGACGTAGAGCGGTCCGCCCATCGCGGCGGTGTACCGCTGATCGGTGAACGGCAACCAGGTCAGGCCGGCCGCCGGCTCGCCGTCGCGCAGCAGACCCAGCAGGATGGCCGCGGTCGGCAGCCCTGCCGCGTAGTTGAACGTGCCGTCGATCGGGTCGAGCACCCACACCAGGTGGGAGTCGAGCGGGGCGCCGCCGAATTCCTCACCGTGCACGCCGATTCCGGTGGCCGATTCCAGCGCGGCGACGACCTGTCGCTCGATCGCGAGGTCGACTTCGGTGGCGAAGTCATTGCCCTTCTTGGCGACCGCCGACTCGGCGCGGAGTCCGGCGACGAACGGCTTGGCCGCCTCGTCGAGGATCACCGATGCCGCGGCGACGAGCGCGTCGAGGTCGGATTCGTCCAGCGCCATCGCGATCTACCGACTGACCGCTGCGAGCGCCTCAGGCAGCGTGAACCGCCCGGCATAGAGCGCCTTGCCCACGATCGAGCCCTCAACGCCATGTCCAGCCAGGGTGGCGATGGCCTGTAGGTCTTCGATGCTGGACACGCCGCCGGAGGCGATGATGGGAGCAGCGGTGTGCTGGGCGACGCGGGTGAGCAGCTCCAAATTGGGCCCGTCCAGCGTGCCGTCCTTGGTGACGTCGGTGACGACGTAGCGCGAGCAGCCTTCGCCGTTGAGTCGATCCAGCACGGGCCACAGGTCACCGCCGTCGGTCTCCCAGCCGCGGCCGCGCAGGCGGTGCTCGCCGTCCACGATCTTGACGTCGAGCCCAACGGCGACCTTCTCACCATGCTCGGCGATCACGCGCCGACACCACTGCGGGTTCTCCAGCGCGGCCGTGCCCAGGTTGACCCGCGCGCACCCGGTGGCCAGCGCCGCCGACAGGCTGTCGTCGTCACGGATGCCGCCGGACAGTTCGACGGCGACGTCGAGCCGTCCGATGACCTCGGCCAGCAGTTCGAGGTTGGTCCCGCGGCCGAACGCGGCGTCGAGGTCGACAAGGTGAATCCACTCGGCACCATCGGTCTGCCAGCCCAATGCGGCGTCCAGCGCCGAGCCGTAGTCGGTTTCGCTGCCCGCCACACCTTGTACGAGGCGCACCGCCTTGCCGTCGACGACGTCGACGGCCGGCAGAAGTATCAGTGGAACATCACTCACTATGAGAGCCCCTCGACCCAATTGCTCAGCAGCGCCGCGCCGGCGTCACCGCTCTTCTCCGGATGAAACTGTGTGGCGGACAACGCACCGTCCTCGACGGCCGCCAGGAACGGTACGTGGTGCGTCGCCCAGGTGAGCAGGGCGTCGGGATTGCCCTCCCACTGCTGCGCGGCGTAGGAGTGCACGAAGTAGAAGCGGGTGTCGGTGTCCAGCCCCTTGAACAGCGCGCTCCCCGGCGCTGCGGCCACGACGTTCCAGCCCATGTGCGGTATCACCGGCGCGTCCAGACGCACCACCGAACCGGGCCACTGCGCGCAACCCTGCGTCTCAACCCCGAACTCGACGCCGCGGGCGAACAGGATCTGCATGCCGACGCAGATGCCGAGCACGGGCCGTCCCGCTGCCAGCCGGTCGGCCACGATCTTCTCCCCGCCGACACCGCGCAGGCCCTTCATGCACGCCTCGTAGGCGCCGACCCCTGGCACCACCAGACCGTCGGCGTTCGCCGCGGCGGCGGGATCCGATGTGACCTCGACCGTCACCCCGACCCGTTCCAGCGCACGCTGCGCCGACCGTAGGTTGCCCGACCCGTAGTCGAGGACCACCACGGACTTCACTGTCACAGCGTGCCTTTGGTGGACGGCACCCCGGTCACCCGCGGATCGGGCTCGACGGCCTGGCGCAATGCGCGCGCGACCGCCTTGTACTGGGCCTCGGTGATGTGGTGCGGGTCGCGGCCGTAGAGCGTGCGCACGTGCAGCGCGATCCGCGCGTGCATGGCCAGCGACTCGAAGACATGCCTGTTGATCACGGTGTGGTAGGGCACCGAGCTGCCCGCAATCGTGCTGTGCAGCATGTGATCCGGCTCGCCGGTGTGCACGCAGTAGGGCCGCCCCGACACGTCGACCGACGCGTGCGCCAACGTCTCGTCCATGGGGATGAACGCATCTCCGAAGCGGCGGATGCCCTTCTTGTCGCCGAGTGCCTCGCCAAGCGCCTGGCCCAGCACGATCGCGGTGTCCTCCACGGTGTGGTGCGCCTCGATGTCGACGTCACCCTTGGCGTGCACCGTCAGGTCGAAGCTCGCATGGCTACCCAGCGCCGTCAGCATGTGGTCGAAGAACGGCACGCCGGTGCCGATGTCGACCTGGCCGGTGCCGTCCAGATCGAGTTCGACGACGATGTCGGATTCCTTGGTCTTGCGTTCGACGCGGGCGCGGCGGGTCACGATGCTCCTCTTGCACTACTCGGGACTGTGGCGAGTTCTCCTGCGGCCAGTCGTGCACTGACGTCGAGCAGGACGTCGTTCTCATCGGCCAGTCCGATGGTGGCGCGAAGGTACCTGGGGACGCCGACGTCGCGGATCAGCACTCCGGCCTCGAGGTAGCGCTCCCACGTCGCGGCCGCGTCGGTGAATTCGCCGAATAGAATGAAGTTGGCGTCGCTGGGGATGACGCGGAAACCCATGCCCACCAACGTCTCCGACACCCGGTCGCGCTCGGCGATCAGCGTGGCAACACTGCCGAGTGTGTCGTCGGCGTGCCGCAGTGCCGCCCGCGCCGCGGCCTGGGTGACCGAGGAGAGGTGATAGGGCAACCGCACCAGCAGCATCGCGTCGATGACGGCGGGGTCGGCGACGAGGTAACCGAGTCGGCCGCCGGCGAATGCGAAGGCCTTGCTCATGGTCCTCGTCACGATGAGCTTGGCGGGGTACTCGGCCAGCAGCCGCACCGCGCTGGGTCGTGACGAGAACTCGCCGTAGGCCTCGTCGAGGATCACGATGCCGCGTGCGACGTCGAGCAGCGCGCGTAGCTCGTCGAGCGAAACACTCTGCCCCGACGGGTTGTTGGGGCTGGCGACGAACACCACGTCGGGCCGACGCTCGGCGATCGCGGCCACGGCTGCGTCGACGTCGAGGCCGAAGTCGCTGGCGCGCTTGCCCTCGAGCCACTCGGTCTGGGTGCCGTCGGAGATGATCGGGTGCATCGAGTACGACGGGACGAACCCGATGGCGGTGCGACCAGGGCCGCCGAATGCCTGCAGCAACTGCTGCAGGATCTCGTTGGAACCGTTTGCCGCCCAGACGTTCTCGGTGCCGACCGGCACGCCGACCTGAACGCTCAGATAGGCCGCCAGATCGGCACGCAGCGCGGTGGCGTCGCGGTCGGGGTAGCGGTGCAGATCGGATGCGGCGTCGCGGACCGAGGCAGCGACGTCGTCGATGAGCGCCTGAGTCGGCGGGTGCGGGTTCTCGTTCGTGTTGAGCCGCACGGGAACCGAGAGTTGCGGTGCACCATAGGGCGACTTGCCACGCAGGTTGTCCCGGAGCGGCAGGTCTTCCAGAGAGATCCTGCGGGTGATCTCGTTCACGATTCGAACCTACGGCGCACCGCTTCGCCGTGCGCGGGCAGGTTCTCCGCCTGCGCCAGGGTGATCACGTACCCGGATACGTCCTTGAGCGCCGCCTCCGTGTAGTCCACGACGTGGATGCCGCGAAGGAACGTCTGCACCGACAGCCCGCCGGAGTGCCGCGCGCATCCGGCGGTGGGCAGCACGTGATTGCTTCCCGCGCAGTAGTCGCCGAGGCTGACCGGGGACCAGGCTCCGACGAAGATCGCCCCGGCGGAACGGATCCGGTTTGCCACGGTCGGCGAATCCACCGTCTGGATCTCGAGGTGTTCGGCGGCGTAGGCATTGACGGTCCTGACGCCGGCATCGATGTCGTCGACCAGCACGATCGCGGACTGCCGTCCGGTCAGTGCCGCGGTCACCCGCTCGCGGTGCACGGTGGTCAGGAGTTGCGCGGCGACCTCGGCGTCGGTGGCGTCGGCAAGGCGCTCACTGGGGGTGACGAGCACGCTGGCGGCCATCTCGTCGTGCTCGGCCTGGCTGATCAGATCGGCGGCGACGTGCGCCGGATCAGCGGAGTGGTCGGCGAGGATCGCGATCTCGGTGGGTCCCGCCTCGGCGTCGATGCCCACCTGCGACCGGCAGATCCGCTTCGCGGCGGTGACGTAGATGTTGCCTGGCCCGGTGATCATGTCGACGGGCGCAAGCTCGGTGCCATTTCCCGGCGCTCCGCTTGCCCCAGTCCCATCCGTGTCGGTGCCGCCGTAGGCCAGCAGCGCCACGCCCTGCGCGCCGCCGACCGCCCAGACCTCGTCGACGCCCAACAGTTCGGCCGCGGCCAGGATGGTCGGGTGCGGCAGCCCACCGAATTCGGCCTGCGGCGGGCTGGCGATCACCAGGGACTCCACCCCGGCCGTCTGCGCGGGCACGACGTTCATCACGACGCTCGACGGGTAGACGGCGTTGCCGCCAGGCACGTAGAGGCCGACGCGTTCGACGGGCACCCAGCGTTCGGTGACGGTGGCGCCTGGCGCCAGCGTGGTCGTGGTGTCGGTGCGCCTTTGGTCGGCGTGGACGGCGCGGCTGCGCTCGATCGCCACCTCGAGAGCCAGCCGCACCGCGGGGTCGAGATCGGCGAGGGCTTCGGCCAGTCGAGCGGTCGGTACCCGCACGGTGGCGGGGCGCACCCCGTCGAACGACGCTCCGTACTCGAGGGCGGCGACGGCGCCGCGCTCGGCGACGGCGTCCACGATCGGCTTGACCTTGGGCAGGACGCTGTCGACGTCGACGCCACCGCGGGGCAGGACCGCCCGCAACCGCGCCGCGGACAGCTGTTCGCCCCGCAGGTCGATGCGGGACATCTTCGGAGCACTCACGCCGTCTATTGTCCCAGAGCAGCACAAATCGAATACGGGAGCCGTCATGTCACCGTCAACGTCACGAAAAGAACACCCCAACAACGCGCCGGGCGTACCCATGCTCATGCCGGTGTGGCTGGAGCGTTTCCAGATCAAGTACTTCAACCCGCTGGTCCGCCCCCTGTCGAAGCGGATGCCCGGGTTCGCCGTGTGATCAAGCACCGCGGCCGCTCGTCGGGCAAGGAGTTCGAGACGATCGTCACCGCCTACCGCAAGGGCAACGTGCTGGCGATCGGGCTGGGCCACGGGAAGACCAACTGGGTGAAGAACGTGTTGGCGGCCGGTGAAGCCGACATCCACGTCGGCCGCAAGGACCTGCACCTGGTGAATCCTCGCGTGCTGCCCGCCGGCACGGTCGACCACACGCTGCCCCGGATCCCTCAGATGCTGGCCAAGCGGCAGGGCACGTTCGTCGCCGACATAACCAGTTGAACTGACCGTCGGCGCCCTGCCACACTGCGTGGCATGGCGTGGGGAGTATGGCTGACGTTCCTCGGAGCGGCGATCCTGATCGCCGTGTCCCCCGGCGCGGGCGCGATCCAGTCGATGGCCACCGGCCTGACCCACGGCGTCCGTCGCGGGTATTGGAGCATCCTCGGCCTCGAGGTCGGGCTGATGCTGCAGCTGACCCTCGTCGCGGTCGGACTTGGCGCCATCGTCACCAGTTCGATCGTCGTGTTCAACGTCATCAAGTGGATCGGGGTGGCGTACCTGCTCTATCTGGCGGTGCGGCAATGGCGGACCGCGACGCGGGATCTTCGGGAGCAGCTCGACACCTCTGCCGACGGCGGTCGGATCGCGCTCGTCGTGCGTGGCTTCCTCGCCAACGCCACCAACCCGAAGGGCCTGGTGTTCTTCCTCGCGGTGTTGCCGCAGTTCGTGGCGCCGACCGCACCACTGCTTCCGCAGTATCTGGCGATCGGCGCGACGATGGTGGCCGTCGACATGGTGGTGATGGGTCTCTACACCGGGTTGTCCGTGCGGCTGCTGCGCTGGATGCACACGCCGCGCCGGCAGACCGCGGTCAACCGCGTCTTCTCCGGACTGTTCGCGACTGCCGCGGTGATCCTGTCTCTGGTGCGTCGCGCCGCGACCGTCTAAGTCCGCGCCGGCAGGATCACCGCCGAAGCGCGCGTGGCGTCGTGGAAGACGGTCTGATCGGCGGCGCGGAGGACGGTCGCCGTGGCAGGCGGCTCGCCGGTGCCAGGATTGCGGGCATAACGCGGAAACGCGCCGCTGGAGACCTGGACCCTGATGCGGTGGCCGCGCTTGAACCGGTGTGCCGTTGACCACGACTGCACTCGGGCGCAGGCGATTTCGTCGGCCTCGGTCAGGCTGACGAGGCCGTCGCAGACGAGGCCGTCGCAGACGTTGTAGGACCGGCCGTCGGGACGGACGTCGCAGAGCCGGACGAACACGTCGGCGCTGGGCCGGCTGGATCGGAACCAGATCTCGGCGCTGACGTCGCCGATGACCTCGACGTCGCCGTCCAGAACGGCGGTGGTGTAGGTCAACACGTCCGTCCTGGTCTCCAGCTTGGTGTTGTCGACGCAGCCACCACTGCGGGAGCGCAGGAGAGCTCCGCCGACGGCAGGCGTGGGGGCGGCCGGGTCGTAGCGGTAGGTGTCGGGCTCCGATTCGCCGGGCAGCTCGATGGACAACGCTGCGTCGGGCTGTAGGTGGAAGCGGCGAGCGGAATAGCCGGGCGGCGGCCAGGTTTCGAAATCGCGCCACGCGTCCTCGCCCATGACGTACAGCCGCACCGGTGCGCGGGCGGCGGCTCCTCGCCGCGTCCGTGGGCCAGCGCGAATTCGATGGACTCCCGCACAGATAGCGGATCGGAGTCCGTGTGCTTCCACGGCCCGACCACGAGGCGCGCCGTGCGCCCCGCATCCTGCAAGATCCGAAAGTCTCGACGCTGGCCGGGCAGGAAGATGTCGTACCAGCCCGCGATCGAGAGGACCGGCACCGTCACGTTCTTCACCCGGTGACGCTGGTCCATACCGGGGAGTCCGCGTCGTGGGCGAGGATGTCCTGGACGAAGTCGACGCGGCACCCGGTGGCAGCGACGTCGGCATGCCCGAGCGGAAGCGTGGACAACGCCCTGGCGTCCCTGCGGCTCGAAATCAGTTGCCGCAGAAGCGCAAAGCGGCGTTCCTGGCCTGCCATCTGGATGCCCCACGAAACGGGCGTCTGCAGTGACAGCCCGTCCTTGCGCAGGAACTCCAACATCACGGCCGACTCGGTCACGTGCGGAACCATCGCCATGACCTGCGGCGGCAGGCTGTCGGCGACCGCCCACTGCACGTAGCCGAGGTAGCTCGGGCCCATCAGCACGATCGCTTCGTCGAACCACGGCTGCCTGGTCACCCAGTCCAGTGTCGCAGCCCGTCCTCGCGCTCCTGCCGCATCGGGTCGAAGACGCCACCGGACCCGAACGTGCCGCGGGCGCTCTGAATCACGACCTGGAAACCGCGCTCGGCCATCATCCGGCCCAGCATCAGACCGAACATTCCTCGACGGCCGTACGGCGATCGATACAACGCGGTGGGCAGCGTGGCGGATGACGCGCCCGCGGCGCGCGGCGCCCACCTGTCCGCGAGCAGTACGGTCCCGTCGGGCATCGGTATTCGAAGGCCGCGCTGGACCACGACGTCGCGGGTGATCGGCGGCGGTGCTCGTCATGGTCGGCCAGACCTCGGCGGCGTCGTGCCACGGCATCACCCGGTCCACGGCAGGCGCGAGATCGCAACCGGCACTGATTGTTTCGAGGATCCCGGGCGAAGACTCCTCGACGCAAGTACCTGACGCCGTTACTTGCAGGCTTCGGCGATCTTGACGTTGGCCGCGTCGGCTTCCTTCAGCCGTGCCGCTTGGCTCGGCTCGGAGTTCTGGGCACCGGCGATGGCGCCTGCACCGATGTCCATCAACTTGTTGGCGAACTCGCGGACGGGGTCGGCGAGGTTGGCGGGCGTCGCCGGATCCAACCGGGCCAGGAGGTACTGCCCGCCGTCGGAGAGCGACACTCGTGCGTTGGCGGCCACCGCGAGAGATCCGGTGACGTCGCCCTCCCCGCCAGGTACGGGCAGGTTGGTGTTGAGCGAAACGCCCCTGCGGACGAGGTCGGCTGCCGCGCAGATCGCGGACTTGGCGTCGGTTTGCTGAGCGGCCGTATAGGTCGGGGCTGCAGGCTCCTTGGCAGGCCGGAATGCGGCCCACGCGGACAGTCCGACCGCGATCAGCGCAAGGATCACGGCGACGATCGCCAGCACACCAGCCACCCGCGAATCACCGGCGTGACGACTTGAAGGGGAATCGCTGGGAGACATGGGCTGATCCTAGCCACCTCACCCGCCGAAATGGACGAGGAAATCGTTTGCTCGCGCCGCGAGATCCGCCCTACACATCCAAGCCGACGTCGAGCACCCGCACCGAGTGGGTGAGCGCCCCGACGGCCAGAAAGTCGACACCGGTGCCCGCGTACTCGGCGGCGCTGTCCAGCGACAGACCACCCGAGGACTCCAGCAAGGTGTCGGGCGACCGCGCGTCGCGACGCTGCACCGCGATCTGGGTCTGCCACACCGGAAAGTTGTCAAGCAGAATGAGCGGCCGGTCCCCCAGGTTCTCGCCGAGCACCGCGTCGAGTTGCTCCAGTGAATCGACCTCGACCTCGCAGGGCAGGTCGGGCGCGGCGGCCCGCACCGCGCGCAAGGCCGCGAGCACCCCACCCGCCGCGACGACGTGGTTGTCCTTGATCAGCGTCGCGTCACCGAGGCCCATCCGGTGATTCACCCCGCCACCCACGCGCACCGCGTACTTCTGCAATATCCGCAGACCGGGCAGCGTCTTGCGGGTGTCGCGGATCTTGGCGTTGGTGCCCTCCACGGCGGCTACCCATGCGGCGGTGGCCGTCGCGATGCCACTCAGGTGACACACCAGGTTGAGCATCGTCCGCTCGGCGGTCAGTAGCCCACGGGTGTGGGCCTGGACCGTCAACAGGGCATCGCCTGCGTCGAGCCGAGCACCGTCCTCGACCCGCCCGGTGACGCGGTAGCCATCGGCACCGAGAACCTCGTCGAGCACCAGCAGGGCGACGTCCACCCCGGCAGCCACACCGGGCTCGCGCGTGACCAGCGCCGCCGTCGTCGTCGCGTCGGCGGACACGGTGGCCAGGGTGGTCATGTCGGGCCCGAACCGCAGATCCTCGTCGAGCGCGCGTGCGATGGTCGCCTTGGCCTCGATCAGTACCTCGTCGGAGAGTGCCATCAGCCGCACACCACCTCGGGACGGGCGACGGTGCTGACCGCCAGCGCGGGATCGGTGTCCGGGTAGTCGGACCGGTGATGGCAGCCTCGGGTCTCGGTGCGGGCCAGCGCCGCGGTGACGACGGCTCCCGCCGTCGCCGTCAAGGCCGCATCCTCAAGGGTCGTGCGGTTGCGCTGCAAGAGGACGGGCGCCGCGGCGAGCAGATCGGCGAGCTTGCGGAGCCCGTCGGCATCGCGCACCACCGACGCATGGCTGCTCATCGCGCGTTGCAAGTCGTTGCGGGCCAACGCAACCCGGTCTGCGGGGTCGGGTTCGGTGGCGCGGGACGGTCCCGCGACTACGGCGTGACCGGCTGCGGCCACACCCGCGCGGCGGCCAACGACCAGGCCTTCGAGCAGGCTGTTGGACGCCAGGCGGTTTGCGCCGTGCATGCCGGTGCGTGCGACCTCCCCCGCCGCGAGCAGTCCGGGCATCTCGGTCCGGCCGTGCACGTCGGTGACGACGCCACCGCAGCTGTAGTGGGCACCGGGCACGACCGGGATCAGTTGTCGGCTCGGATCGATGCCCGCAGCTCGGCATGTCGCGGTCACGGTCGGAAAGCGCCGGTTGAAGCCGGTGATGGACCGCGCGTCGAGGTAGACGCAGGGATCCCCGGTCTTGGTCAGCCGGGCGTCGATGGCCGCGGCCACCGCGTCGCGGGGCGCGAGGTCGCCCATCGGGTGAATGCCCGCGGTGACCGAATCGCCGTGCGCGTCGACGAGGGTCGCGCCCTCGCCGCGGATGGCCTCGGTGATCAGCGGCCGTCTTCCGCCGGCCTGGCCGTCGAAGAGCATCGTCGGGTGGAACTGGATGAACTCGACGTCGCTCACCGCGACGCCTGCCCACAGCGCGAGCGCGATGCCATCGCCGGTGGAGCCCTCGGGGTTGGTGGTCGCGGAGTACAGGTGGCCGAGGCCGCCGGTCGCCAGGACTACTGACGGGGCGTGCACGATGCCGAGACCGTCGTCGTTGCGCACCAGCACCCCGGACACCGCGCCGTCACGGTGCAGCACCTGCAGCGCAACGTGATTGCGCCGGATGTCCAGCGTTGCCGCAGCGCGGTCCAGGGCACGCTGCACCTCCGCGCCCGTCGCGTCGCCGCCGGCGTGGATGATCCTGCGCCGGGAATGGCCGCCCTCGCGGGTCAGTGACCACTCGCCGGGTGCCGATTCGTCGAAATGCGCTCCGTCACCGACCAATTCGGCCACCGCGTCGTAGCCGCCTGCGACGATCGACGTGACCGCCTCGGGGTCGCACAGCCCCGCGCCCGCGGCCAGCGTGTCGGCGACGTGCGCCTCGATGCTGTCGTCGGTGCGAGGCAGGACGACGGCGATGCCGCCCTGCGCGTAATAGGTGGCGGTCGCCCCTTCCCTTTGCGATGCCTTGCTCAGCACGATGACCCTGCTACCGCGGCGGTGCGCGGCCAGCGCGGCGACCAGGCCCGCCACGCCGGTGCCGATCACGACGACGTCGGCACGCAGTTGCCACGCGGTGTGCCGCCCGCAGGCGGCGCTCATTCTCCGCCGCCGGGCTGGCCGATCTCGATCATCCGCTGCACGCTCAGACGAGCCGCGGCTGCAACATCCAAATCCACGTGCACTTCGTCGGCACCTTCGACGAGGCAGCGCAGCAGCGCGGCGGGCGTGATCATCTTCATGAACTTGCAGGACGCCCGGTCGTTGACCGCGCGGAAGTCGACTTCTGGTGCGGCACGGCGCAACTGGTGCAGCATGCCGACCTCGGTGGCAACCAGAACCTCGCGCGCCCTGGTCTGCCGCGCGGCCTCCAGCATGCCACCCGTCGACAGGATCTTCACCCGGCCGTCGGGGAACGCGCCTTCGCCTGCCAGGTAGAGAGCCGAAGTGGCGCAACCACATTCGGGGTGCACGAAGAGCTCGGCTTTGGGATGCGCGCGAGCCTGGTCGGCGAGTTCGTCACCGTTGATCCCGGCGTGCACGTGGCATTCGCCAGCCCACACGTGCACGTTCTTGCGCCCGGTCACCCGGCGGACGTGCGCACCGAGGAACTGGTCGGGGCAGAACAGCACCTCGCGGTCGTCGGGGATGGACGCCACGACCTCGACCGCGTTGGACGACGTGCAGCAGATGTCGGTGAGGGCCTTCACCGCTGCGGTGGTGTTGACGTAGGACACGACGACGGCGTCGGGGAACTCGTCCTTCCACGCCCGCAGGTCGTCGGCGGTGATCGAGTCGGCCAGCGAGCAGCCCGCCCGCTGGTCGGGGATCAGGACCGTCTTCTCAGGGCTCAGGATCTTGGCGGTCTCGGCCATGAAGTGCACGCCGCAGAACACGATGGTGTCCTCGGGCACCTCGGCAGCGATCCGCGACAGGGCCAGCGAGTCACCGACGTGATCAGCGATGTCCTGGATGGCCGGCAGCTGGTAGTTGTGCGCGAGCAGCGTCGCATTGCGCTGCTTGGCCAGCGTGCGAACCTCGTCGGCCCACTCCTCGTCGGCGATGACGCCGCCGTATCCGCCGGGGCCGTTCGTGATCTGGGCGGTCCAGCCGCCCTGGGACTCCGCGGTGAGGTCCAATACCGTCATGGTCGACTCCTTTGATCCTGACGGGGTTTTCGACTTATGATCGAAAACATGCCCAATAGTAGCACTGCCCACGAAGTGCTCGCCGTCGTCTTCCAGGTTCGGCACTTGGCGACGCGAAACCCACAGCTCAGCGTGTTGCTGTGGGAACGAGCGATGGATCCCCAGCGCGGCACGTGGTCGCTGCCCGGCGGCCAGCTGCGTCACGACGAGGACATGGTGAGTTCAGTCCGGCGTCAACTCGCCGAGAAGGTCGACCTACGTGAGTTGACCCACCTCGAGCAGCTCGCGGTGTTCTCCGATCCCGCCCGAGTGCCTGGCGTCCGCACCATCGCGTCGACGTTCCTCGGCCTGGTCCCCTCCCCCGCCACGCCGGAGCTGCCATCGGACACCCGCTGGCATCCGGTCAGCGCCCTACCGCCCATGGCGTTCGACCACAAGACGATGATCACCAACGCCCATGCCCGCCTTGTCGCCAAACTGTCCTACACGAACATCGGATTCGCGCTGGCGCCAAGGGAATTCGTGCTGTCCACCCTCCGCGACGTGTACGGAGCGGCGCTCGGCTACCAGGTCGACGCCACCAACTTGCAACGCGTGCTCGTCAGGCGCGGCGTGATCACCCCCACCGGAACGACGGCCAAGTCGGGGCGGGCCGGTGGCCGTCCCGCCGCGCAGTACCGCTTCACCGAGTCGCAGTACCGGGTCACCGACGAGTTCGCCGCCCTGCGTCCGCCGACGTGACACGACCCCTTGGTGTTGGTCTTTAAGGGATCGGTAAGAGACAATCGCGGGATGGATGTTGGCAGTGCGGCCAAGGCGACCAGTGCCGAATGGATCGGACGGGTACCTCACCAGGAACTTCAGCCGAAGGTCCGACCAGAACTTCCGGCGGTCGACCCGTTCTACGTCCCACCCGACGGCTTCGAACACTCCCGGCCAGGGACGCTTTTGCGCTCGCGTGACGTCGAACTGGCGTTCATGGGCCTGATCCGGCAGAAGATCACGGCGACCCAATTGCTGTACCGGACCACCGACATGGACGGCCGGCCCGACGTCACCGTCACGACGGTGTTGGTGCCGACGGAACGCGACAGCACCAAACCGTGCCCCATCGTGTCCTACCAGTGCGCCATCGACGCCGTCGCCGGTCGCTGCTTTCCGTCGTACGCCCTTCGGCGTGGCGCCAAGGCGATCGGCGCGTTGGCCCAGTTCGAATTCCTTCTGGTGTCCGCCGCGCTGTCGGAGGGCTGGGCGGTGTCCATACCCGACCATGAAGGAACCGAAGGCATCTGGGGCGCGCCACGCGAACCGGGCTACCACATTCTGGACGGCCTGCGCGCGGCGCTGAACTTCGATCGACTCGACCTCTCCCCCGAGGCACCGATTGGCCTATGGGGCTATTCCGGCGGCGGCCTCGCCTCGGCATGGGCAGCCGAGATGTACGCCGACTACGCACCGGAACTCAACATCGTCGGAGCCGTGCTTGGCTCACCGGTCGCAGACCTGGGCAGCGCCTATCGCCGACTCAACGGCAGCATCTATTCGGGGCTGCCCGCAATGGTCGTCGCCGCGCTGGCGCACGTGTACCCCGACCTCGACCGCATCATCGCCGAGCACGCCACTCCCGACGGCAAGAAGATGTTGCAACGCATCGAGAAGATGACGACCGCCCAAGCGGTGCTGTCACTGTGCCGAAAGGACATGGACGACCTGGTCGACTGGCCCCTGCAGCGGATCCTCGACACGCCGGAGGTCAAACACGTCTTCGAGAGCATCAAGCTCGGGACGACGGCGCCCACCCCGCCGGTGCTGATCCTGCAAGCGGTGCACGACAAGATCGTGTCCGTCAACGACATCGACGAGCTCACCGAGATCTACTCAAGTGGCGGCGCCCACGTCACCTACCACCGCGACATGTTCAGCGAGCACATGCTGCTGCACCCGCTGTCGGCGCCGATGACGTTGCGTTGGTTGAGGGACAGGTTCGCCGGTCGCCCGCTGTCCGAACACCGACTGCGAACGGCATGGCCGACGCTGCTGAATCCGTCGACCTACCGTGGCATGCTCCGGTTGGGCCTGATCAGCCTGAAGGTGGTGACGGGTCGCGGGGTGGAGCGACGCCCGCTGTCGGCACTGGACCGCTGACTGGTCTTGGGTCGACGAACTGTCCTGGGTCAACGGCCGGCATTGACTCGATGGCGGGCCAGGCACCCAGATCGTCGCGCTTCGTGGCGAGCGCGCACAGCGCGTAGATCAGCGCGGACGCTCCGGCAGGCAGCAGGATCGTCGTCGCGATCTGCAACGGCGTGTGCCCGAAGAACACCGCGGGCGCTTCGATGACGTAGTGCACGCGATGCTCGGGTGTCACCGGAGCGGCCGCGAGGTCGATGACGCCGTAACGCCACCGCACCAGCACCGCACCGACACCCGTCGCCGCACCCGCCGCGGCCATCCCACCAACCGCCAGCGCGCCGACCATGGCAGGACCACGGTGCGCCTGCCACTGCCACACCAGCGTGGCCGAGACCACCGCGATGAAGCCGAGCAGGCCTGCGATCAGGAACGCACCGAGGAACAGGTGATCGGATTCATCGCCGAGGTAGCCGCGGATGCGGTCGCCGCTGCGGGTCAATGCGACGACGGCCTGGATCGGCGGTGCCAGCCAGGCCCATACCGCACCGGCGACGACGCCCGCCGCCAGCAGGCCGACGAACACGCGGGTGACCGCCGCGCGGCGCGACACACCCGACGGACTGATGTCGTCGAGCGGCACGTCCACCACGCTCACCTGACCACTTTGCTCTTCGCCCGCGAGGCTCATCGCCACTCCTCCAGATCCTTGGAGTCCTGCACGCCGTGCCGAGAGCACTTCGCCTCCCAGCCGTCGGGCCGGACCTGAACGATCATCCTCCGACCGCATTCCGCGCAGTACCGCGGTGGCTCGAGGCCGAGCTGCGCCGCAGCGGGTACGGGGCCGCCGTCGGGCTCGCCGGTGTAGACGTTGAACTTCTCGGACATCGGTTGGACGCTGGTGCTAGAGGCTGGCGTTCAGCGCCTTGATCGGCATCTGTAGGTCGTCGAGCAGTTCGAGATCGGCCTCCGCGGGCCGACCGAGCGTGGTCAGGTAGTTGCCGACGATGACGGCGTTGATGCCGCCGAGGATGCCCTGCTTGGCACCGAGGTCGCCGAGCGTGATCTCGCGGCCACCGGCGAAGCGAAGCATGGTGCGGGGCAATGCCAGTCGGAAGGCGGCGACGGCCTTGAGCGCCTCGGCAGCGGGCAGCACGTCGAGATCGCCGAACGGCGTGCCCGGGCGCGGGTTGAGGAAGTTCAGCGGCACCTCGTGCGGGTCGAGCTCGGCGAGGTTGGCCGCGAACTCCGCGCGCTGCTCCAGCGTCTCACCCATTCCGAGGATGCCGCCGCAGCACACCTCCATGCCCGCCTCGCGGACCATGGCGAGCGTCTCCCAGCGCTCCTCCCACGTGTGGGTGGTCACCACGTTGGTGAAGAACGAGCGCGCCGTCTCCAGGTTGTGGTTGTAGCGGTGCACGCCCATCCCGGCGAGCCGGTCGACCTGCTCCTTGGTCAGCATGCCCAGCGAGCAGGCGATTTGGATGTCGACCTCGTTGCGGATGGCTTCGATTCCCGCGGCCACCTGCGCCAGCAGCCGCTCGTCGGGGCCACGCACGGCGGCCACGATGCAGAACTCGGTGGCGCCGGACTTCGCGGTCTGCTTGGCGGCCTCCACCAGGCTCGGGATGTCGAGCCAAGCGCTGCGCACGGGCGAGGCGAAGAGCCCCGACTGGGAACAGAAGTGGCAGTCCTCCGGGCAACCGCCGGTCTTCAGGCTGATGATGCCCTCGACCTCGACTTCGGGGCCGCACCAGCGCATCCGGACCTCGTGGGCCAGCGCAAGGAGCTCCTCGAGCTGATCGTCGGGCAATTGCAGGACAGCCAGGATCTGGTCCTGGGTGATCCCTTCACCACGCTCGAGCACCTGTTCCCGCGCCTGACTCAATACATCGGTGATCCCGGTGTCATCGACAGTCGACTGCGTCACTGGGTACTCCTCCCGCGATAAGAACTTGAACGGTGTTTAGGATACAGGTGTGCAGCTGCACCGACGCGACGTGGTGGCCAAGGCCACCCAGCTCCTGGACGACTACGGCATCGCCGATCTGACCATGCGCAGGCTCGCCCGCGAGCTGAGCGTCAGCCCTGGCGCTCTGTACTGGCACTTCGCCGACAAACAGGAGCTGTTGGGTGCGGTCGCCGACGAGATTCTCGCGCCGGCGACGGCAGCCGTCCACGAGGCGTCGTGGTCTCGGCGCGTGGTCGGTCTCGGCACGGCCCTTCGCGATGCCCTGCTGTCGTCGACCGACGGCGCCGAACTGGTGTCCGCGAGCTTCGCCGCAGGCAAGTCCGTCCGGATGACCGAGATCCTGGCCATGTTGACCGACGCCGCCACCGAGGGCGGCATCGGCGCGTCCCACGCCGACCTCGCCGCCCGCACGGTGCTCTACTACGTGCTCGGCTTCACCGCCGACGAGCAGTCCCGGCTGCAGTGGGACGCCGCGGGTGCCCTGGTCGACGGTCAGTCGGTGTTGACGGCAAACCCCAACTCTCGGTTCGCGTTCGGGCTGAAACTCCTCGTCGACGGGATCGCGGCTCACAGCATCGTCGAAGCGGAGGTCTTGCAGGAAAACTTCGAGTAGAGACCTGGACTAGCGTCGAAGCGTGATCACGGTCGACGACGTGCGGCACATCACCGCATCACTGCCGCGGGCCTACGAGGTGGTGGAGCGCGACCAGATCAAGTTTCGCGTGGGACGGATCGTGTTCGTCGCGTTCTCGCGCGACGAGACGGTGATGGGCGTCGGCTTCCCCAAGGAGGAGCGGGAGGCGATGGTCGCCGCAGAACCCGACAAGTTCATGCTGCCGCGTCCGTCGGACATGCGATACAACTGGATTCACGTGCGCCTGGACGCCATCGACCTCGACGAGCTGCGCGAACTCGTGATTGACGGCTGGCGGATGTGCGTCCCGAAAAGCGTTGCCGCACAAATCAACTGATCAGGTACTCCAGCTTCGCGTCACCGTCCCAGCGGCGCAGCCCGACGACGCTGCCCGCCAGCTCCTGCCCCACGATCCGCAGGGCCCGACCCATCTGATCGGGATCGACGCGCCGCGCCATCGTCACGTGCGGCGTCCAGTGGCCGGGAAGGACGTTCTCCATGGGGCCGGGATGCAGGTGCGGAAGGCACGACCGGTGCACCTCGGCGTGTACGCCCATCAGCTCCGCCGATGGCACCACCAGCCGCGCGAGCACCGCCTTGGGCCTGCCGAACAGCAGCGGTGCGCCGATCCGGCACGGGAACGGGAACCGGTCCACCAGCGCGGCCAACGCGGCGTCCACGTCGGCGTCGATGCGCTCGGCGACGGTCAGCGTCGTATGCGGCCGGCTGGTGGGCCGCTGACCGTGCAGCCCCGCCTCCGCCAGGTCGGCCCAGACGAGCCGGACCGCCGCCTCGGTGTCCTTGTCGAAGACCAGCTCGACGGAGTGGACCATCTCAGTCGACCAGACTCGCGACCCACTGCGGATCGAACGCGGACCTGCTGATCGACTCGAACTCGCCAGCGCTGCGCGAACCCGCGCCTGCCGGCAGTACCGCTCGCACGCTCGCGATCCGGTCCAGCGCTTCCCGGTTGGACGCCTCGGCGGTGCCAGGATCGGTCGGCCAGCTGCCGACGACCACCCCGGCGCACCGAACATTCTGGGTGGCAAGCGATTCCACTGTCAGCGTGGTGTGGTTGAGCGTGCCGAGACCAGGCGCGACGACGACGAGGACGGCCGCACCGAGATCCACGGCGATGTCGCGCAGCGTCACCCCGTCTGCTCCGAGTTCGACCAGCAGACCGCCTGCACCCTCGACCACGGTGAGCCTGCCCGGCGCGTCCATTGCGCGGACGAGCGAGACCAGTTCAATGCGCGTCGGCAATGCCATACCCGCCCGCTCGGCGGCGGCCACCGGCGCCAGCGGTTCGGGATAACGCCACCCGGACACCAGCTCGCTCACGCCAGAGAGCCGCTGCACCTCGGCGAGATCGTCATCACCGTCCGCCGCGCCGGTCTGCACCGGTTTGCACACTGCGACGTCGAGGCCGGCCAACCGGGCATGGCACGCCAGTGCGGCAGTGGCGACGGTCTTGCCAACGCCGGTATCCGTGCCCGTGACGACGAGAACGGTCACTGCCGCGCCACGGAAAGGACCTCGGTCAACACCCGCCCAGCCAGGGCGAGGTCGTCGTCGTCGAGGGACGCGCGGGCGGTCAGCCGCAGGCGCGACGTCCCGAGGGGCACGCTCGGGGGCCGGAAGCATCCAACCCGGACACCCCGATCGAGACATCCGGTCGCCGCGGCCAGCGCCACCTCGGGCGCACCGAGGATCACCGAGACCACCGCCGAGTCCGGCACCTCGTCGACGCCGCACACCCGGGCCAGCGTCGCCGCGTGCCGCAACACCTCGGCCGCCCGCTCCGGTTCCGCGATCAACACCTGGAGCGCCGCCAGCGCCGCGCCAACGGCGGCAGGCGCAAGGCCGGTGTCGAAGATGAACGGACGCGCCGCGTCGATCAGGTGATCGCGCACCGCCGCGGGGCCAAGCACCATGCCGCCCTGGCTGCCGAGGGCCTTGGACAGCGTCGTCGTCATCACCACGTCGGGCGCTCCGGCCAGGCCGACCTCCTGCAGCAGGCCGCGTCCGCCGTCTCCTCGCACGCCGAGGCCGTGCGCCTCGTCGACGATGAGCAGCGCGCCGTGCCGCCTGCACACGTCGTGCAGCGCCCGCAGCGGCGCCAGCACGCCGTCGGCGCTGAACACCGAGTCGGTGACGACGACCGCGCGGGCTTCGTCGCGGCCGCTCAGTGCGGCGTCGACGGCATCGACGTCGCGGTGCGGCGTGACGACCACGCGGGCCCGCGACAACCGGCAGGCGTCGACCAGCGAGGCGTGCGTCAGCGCGTCCGACACCAGCAGCGAGCCCGCGCCGGACAACGCCACCACGGCGCCAAGATTCGCCGTGTAGCCCGAGGAGAAGACCAGGCCGGACTCGGCGCCGACGAAGTCGGCGAGCGCCGACTCGAAGGTCTCGTGCAGTTCGGTGTTTCCGGTGACGAGTCGTGACCCCGTCGACCCCGCGCCCCACGCGCGCAGTGCGTCGACCCCACCCTCGATGACGGCGGGGTGCTGGGACAGGCCGAGATAGTCGTTGGACGCCAGGTCGAGTTCGGCGGCGACGGCGGGCCGGGTCCGCAGGGAACGCCGCAGACCGGCGGCGCGGCGCTGGCTCTCGACGTCGTCGAGCCAGGCCAGCGGAGAAAGGTCGACGCGTGTCACGGGTGCTCCCTCGAATGCATTGAACACCGTTCAGGTTAGTGCACGAGCAACGCCGACCATCGCGGAGGTGATCCGACCGACCTCGTCGGGCGTGCACACGTAGGGCGGCATGGCGTAGACGAGGTTGCGGAACGGGCGCAGCCACACCCGGTGCTGCAACGCGGTCGCCGTCGCCACCGCCATGTCGACGGGCCGTTGCATCTCGATCACCCCGATCCCGCCGAGGACGCGAACGTCGGCGACGCCGGCCATCGAGCGCGCCGGAGCCAGTCCGTCGGTGAGGCCGGCCTCGATGGTGGCGACCGTGGATCGCCAGTCCTGGCCGAGCAGAAGTTCGATCGATGCGACCGACACCGCGCACGCCAACGCGTTGGCCATGAAGGTGGGGCCGTGCATCAGCGCACCCGATTCGCCGGAACTGATCGTGCCGGCGACCTCGGTGCTGCACAGCGTCGCGGCGAGCGTGACGTACCCGCCCGTCATGGCCTTGCCGACACACATGATGTCCGGGCTCACCCCCGCGTGGTCGGCGGCGAACAGCTCACCGGTGCGGCCGAAGCCGGTGGCGATCTCGTCGAAGATCAGCAGCACGTCTTGCCGCGTGCAGGCGGCCCGCAGATCCGAAAGATATCGCGGATCGTGGAAGCGCATGCCCCCGGCGCCCTGCACCACGGGCTCGACGATGACGGCAGCGAGTTCGTGGGCGTGTTCGGCGAGCTGGCGCTCGAACGCCGCGCTGTATGCCGGGTCGTAGACGCTCGGCACCTGCGGCGCGAAGACCTGGTGAGCCAACACCGAATGATCCTCGGAGGCCCAGAGCTCGTGCATCCCGCCGTCCGGATCGCACACGCTCATCGGGGTGAAGGTGTCGCCGTGATATCCCCCGCGCCAGGTCATCAACCGGTGCTTGCCGTCCCGGCCCCGGCTGCGTTGGTACTGCAGCGCCATCTTGACCGCCACCTCGACGGACACCGAGCCGGAGTCGCTGAAGAACACCGTGTCCAGACCGTCGGGGGTGATCTCGACCAGCAGCTGGGCCAGCCGCGCTGCCGGCTCGTGGGTCAGCCCGCCGAACATCACGTGATTCATCCTGGCGAGCTGTCCGGTGAGCGCGGCATCCAGCGTCGGGTTGCCGTGGCCGTGGATCGCCGTCCACCACGAGCTCATCGCGTCGATCACCTCGACGGGTCGGTCGTCGCCACCGGCCGGTTCGATGACCGTCAGCCAAACACCGCGCGCACCGACGGCCACCACCGGAGGCAGGGCGCCGGCGCCGATCGCGCTGTACGGATGCCACACGTGGGTGGCGTCGATCGCTCTGATCTCGGCGGGCGTCAACGCAGGCACGGGTTCATCCTCTCTTCGCACGAGCGCTCATTGCAAAACGCGAACGGTCCCACGGTTAGGTAGATTGACCGTCGACCATGATGACCCTCGCCCCACCCCGGTCGGCGTCCTCCGCCGATACCGGTACACCACGCAGCGCCGTCATGGGCACCCGCAAGTCGGGTTTCTACCGGCACGATCTCGACGGCCTCCGCGGCATCGCGATCGCGCTCGTCGCCGCGTTCCACATCTGGTTCGGTCGCGTCTCCGGGGGCGTCGACGTCTTCCTCGCCCTTTCCGGCTTCTTCTTCGGCGGGCGCCTGCTGCGCGCGGCGCTGACACCGACGGCGTCGTTGGCCCCGGGGCCCGAGGTGATGCGGCTGGTGCGACGGCTACTGCCCGCGCTCGTCGTCGTGCTCGCGGCGTCCGCGGTCCTGACCATCCTGGTGCAGCCCGAAACGCGCTGGGAGACGTTCGCCGACCAGAGCCTGGCCAGCCTCGGCTACTACCAGAACTGGGAATTGGCAAGCACCGCATCGGATTACCTGCGCGCCGGCGAGGCCGTCAGCCCGCTGCAGCACATCTGGTCGATGTCGGTGCAGGGCCAGTTCTACATCGCCTTCCTCGTACTGATCTTCGGGTTCGCCGCCCTGTTTCGCCGCCGGCTCGGCAAGTACACCAGGCCCGCGCTGATCGTGCTCCTGAGCGCGCTGACGATCGCCTCCTTCTGGTACGCGATCATCGCCCACGGCGCCGATCAGGCCACCGCCTACTACAACAGCTTCGCCAGGGGCTGGGAGCTTCTGCTCGGCGCTCTGGTCGGCGCGCTGGTTCCGTACGTGAAGTGGCCGATGTGGTTGCGCACGACGGTGGCCTTCGTCGCGCTGGCGGCGATCCTGTCCTGCGGTGCGCTCATCGATGGCGTCAAGGAGTTCCCAGGGCCGTGGGCGCTCGTTCCGGTCGGCGCCGCGATCCTGTTCATCCTCAGCGGCGCCAACCGAGTGGCCGACCCGCATCTCACAGGTCTCGACGGCCGGTTGCCCGCACCGAACCGGCTGCTGGCCACCGCGCCCTTCGTGTCGCTCGGCGCGATGGCGTATTCGCTCTACCTGTGGCACTGGCCGCTGCTGATCTTCTGGCTGGCCTACAGCGGACACTCCGAGGCCACCTTCACCGACGGTGCGGGGATCCTGCTCGTCTCCGGCCTGCTCGCCTGGCTGACCACCCGCTACGTCGAGAACCCGCTGCGCTACAAGTCCGTTGTTTCCCCCGTCGCTTCGCTCGCCCCAGCCACCGCCGCTCGTCCCGCCACGCCGAAACGGGCCGTCGGCGTCCCGCTGCGGGTGCGGCTGCGGCGCCCCACCATCGTCCTTGGTTCGATCGTCACGCTGCTTGGCGTCGCGCTGACCGCGACGTCCTTCACGTGGCGCGAGCACATGACGATCCAGCGGGCCAACGGAAAGGATCTGTCCGGTCTGTCGTCGCGCGACTATCCCGGCGCCCGCGCCCTGCTCAACAACGCCAAGGTGCCGAAGCTGCCGATGCGCCCGACGGTGCTCGAGGCCAAGGACGACCTACCGCAGAGCACCACCGACGGCTGCATCGGCGACTTCGACTCCGTCGACGTGATCAACTGCACCTACGGCGACAAGGCGGCGACCCGCACCATCGCGCTGGCCGGTGGCTCCCACGCAGAGCACTGGATCACCGCCCTCGATCTGCTCGGCAGGATGCACCACTTCAAGGTCACTACCTACCTGAAGATGGGCTGCCCGTTGACCACCGAGGAGAAACCCTTGGTGATGGGCGACAACCGGCCATACCCCAACTGCCGCGAGTGGAACGACAAGGTGATGCCCCGGCTGCTCTCCGACCATCCCGACTACGTGTTCACCACGTCGACCCGGCCGTGGAACATCAAGGACGGCGACGTCATGCCCGGCTTCTACATCGGCATCTGGCAGGACTTCGCCGATGCCGGAATACCGGTCCTGGCCATGCGGGACACGCCGTGGTTGGTGCGAAACGGAAAGCCGTTCTTCCCGTCCGACTGCCTGGCCAGCGGTGGCGACGCCATCTCCTGCGGCGTCAAGCGCTCTGAGGTACTGTCCGACCACAATCCGACCCTGGATTTCGTCGCGCAGTTCCCACTGCTGAAACCGCTCGACATGAGCAACGCCGTGTGCCGCCAGGACTACTGCCGCGCCGTGGAGGGAAATGTGTTGTTGTACCACGATTCTCACCACATCTCCACTACCTACATGCGCACCATGACCAACGAGCTTGGCCGTCAGATCGCCGCCGCAACCGGCTGGTGGTGAGGTGGTGACGACCGTCTGGCCGGGGACTCCGTATCCGCTCGGTGCCACGTACGACGGTGCGGGCACCAAGTTCTCGCTGTTCTCCGAGGTAGCCGAGAAGGTCGAGTTGTGCCTGATCGCGAAGGACGGCACCGAGGAGCGCATCCCACTCGACGAGGTGGACGGCTACGTGTGGCACAGCTACCTGCCGACCGTCACGCCCGGGCAGCGCTACGGCTTCCGGGTCCACGGGCCGTGGGATCCCTCGTCCGGTCATCGCTGCGATCCGAGCAAGCTGCTGCTCGATCCCTACGGCAAGTCCTTCCACGGCGCGTTCGAGTTCACCCAGGCGCTGTTCTCCTACGACCTGGAGGCCGACGATCTTGCCTCGGGCGGCAGCCCGCCGATGGTGGACTCGTTGGGGCACACCATGACCAGCGTCGTCATCAACCCATTCTTCAACTGGGCCTCCGACCGCTCACCCAACACGCCGTACCACGAGACGGTGATCTACGAGGCGCACGTCAAGGGCATGACCCAGACCCATCCGGGCATCCCCGAGGCGCAACGCGGAACCTACGCCGGGCTGTCGCACCCGGTGATCATCGAGCACCTCAAGTCGCTCGGCGTGACGGCCATCGAGCTGATGCCGGTGCACCAGTTCCTGCACGATCACCGGCTGCTGGACCTGGGACTGCGAAACTACTGGGGCTACAACACCTTCGGGTTCTTCGCGCCGCACTATCAGTACGCCGCCAATCAGAGCGCCGGTGGCGCCGTCGCCGAGTTCAAGACCATGGTCCGGTCATTCCACGAGGCGGGCATCGAGGTGATCCTCGACGTGGTCTACAACCACACCGCGGAGGGCAACCACCTTGGCCCGACCATCAACTTCCGCGGCATCGACAACGCCGCCTACTACCGATTGCTCGACGGCGACGAGAAGTTGTACAAGGACTTCACCGGGACCGGAAACAGCCTCAACGCCCGGCACCCGCACACGCTGCAGCTGATCATGGATTCGTTGCGGTACTGGGTGCTCGAGATGCACGTCGACGGCTTCCGCTTCGACCTGGCATCCACGCTCGCCCGCGAGTTGCACGACGTCGACCGATTGAGCGCCTTCTTCGACCTGGTGCAGCAGGACCCCGTGGTGAGCCAGGTGAAGCTGATCGCCGAACCCTGGGACATCGGCGAGGGCGGATACCAGGTCGGCAACTTCCCAGGTTTGTGGACCGAGTGGAACGGGAAGTACCGGGACACCGTGCGCGACTACTGGCGGGGAGAACCCGCGACCCTAGGTGAATTTGCATCCCGTCTGACCGGGTCGTCGGACCTCTACGAGGCGACGGGCCGCCGGCCGGGCGCCAGCATCAACTTCGTCACGTGCCACGACGGCTTCACGCTCAACGACCTGGTGTCCTACAACGAAAAGCACAACGAGGCCAACGGCGAGGACAACCGAGACGGCGAGAGCCACAACCGGTCCTGGAACTGCGGCGTCGAGGGGCCCACCGACGACCAGGAGATCCTCACCCTGCGGGCACGCCAGATGCGCAACGTCCTTGCCACCCTGATGTTGTCCCAGGGCACGCCGATGATCAGTCACGGCGACGAGATCGGCCGCACCCAGGACGGCAACAACAACGTCTACTGCCAGGACTCCGAACTGTCCTGGATGGACTGGTCGTTGGCCGAGAAGAACGCCGACCTCGTCGAGTTCACGCGCAAGGCCGTCGAACTGCGCAGGAAACACCCCGTCTTCCGCAGGCGCCGTTTCTTCGAGGGTAAGCCGATCCGCACCGGCGATCAGGTCCGCGACATCGCCTGGCTGACCCCGGCGGGCGAGGAGATGACCCCGGAGGACTGGGGCCGGGCGCTGGACAAGTGCGTCGCGGTGTTCCTCAATGGCACGGCGATCCCCGAGCCGAACGCCCGCGGTGAGCGGGTGGTCGACGACTCGTTCCTGCTGTGCTTCAACGCCCATGGCAAGACGATCGACTTCGTGACTCCCGCAGGCGATTACGCCAACGAATGGACGGCCGTGCTGGACACCGCTAGCCCTGCGGGTGACACCGACCTGGTGATCAGCGCCGACGAGAAGATCACCGTGCAACCCCGTT